>CBFGXP010000024.1:0-27034 GCA_965652775.1 uncultured bacterium | reverse complement strand
AAAAAGAGATCCGTGCAAGCTGGGAACCCGGATTGAGTGAATACAAAGTGATGCGTAAAAAATATTTACTGTACCCTTAAAAGAATACCTGTCTGCTTTTACAGACAGGTATTAAAAATAAATATCAGAATCAGTTTGAATTATTTTTTGGAGGAGATGGGTTAGTTTCAATGCCAGTATCTTCAAGCGTTAATGCCGTTAAAGCAGATTTGGGATTATCATTGGTAACATAAATTTTATAATTAATATACTCGCCAGAGGCATATGGCACAAATACAACATATTGATAAGTATTACCCAGCTTGTCTTTTATGGGTTTAACCCCATCCTTTAGAATGACGACATTTCCAAAAATCACATTTGGACCATAGTTTACCCCGCTCGGTTGCCCTTTTTCTAACTTGAGATCTGCAGGATCCAAAAAATTGTCAGTACAATTGTTATTCTGGCATTGCCAACCCCATAGTGTTAATATATCGGGGTCGCGAAAGGTAAATGAAAACACAACCTTTTTTTTATCCTTCAATTTCTTAAACTCTGTCGCCGATACCCATAAATTATCCAGCATACCGGTTAATGCTGCTGCTTTACCAACCGCTGCAGCTGTCGCAGGCGATGCGTCCGTAGTGGCTGGCGAAACAGTTGTCATCGCCGTATTAGTGTCTGCAGTGGTCGAATCATCGCTACCACAGGAGCTCAGTAAAAAGTAGACAGAAACAAGAAATAAGCAATGCTTGCTTAACTTAAAATGTTTGTTCATGATCGTGGTATTTAAGGTGACTAATAAAGTTGAAGTGGGTGTCTATTAGAAAGGTAATTACTAAATTTTTTATTTCCATAATTTTTATTCGTAAAATAAAAGCTATATTCATTTTAAACTCTGAAAGCTATCTTGAATGTTTTAACATGAAGGTTTAAAAATGGTTGATTTTTTACTATCAGTACTTGACTGGTCAGAGGTATGGGCGTTGATCATCCCACTGGTCGTTTTGCTACTTCGCCGCGAACAGCCTCCCACGTTAAAGCCAATAATTATTTATCTATGGCTGGCGTTGATCATAAATATAATTATAGATATAATTGTTGTGATCAATCTTGACCCGGATGCAAACCTGAGCAATAATCCGTTATATAATTTACATTCAGTGGTTCGCTTTGCCTGTTTTAGTTTCTATTTTATACAATTGGAATCATCTTTTACCAGGTTAAAAAAATTTTTAGCAATACTGTTTGCGATCTTCTTCGTTACAAATTTTCTACTGGTCGAAGATTTTTTTTATTATGATTCCTTTAGCGGCAATTTACTGGCTACAGAAGCCTACCTGTTATTAGTTTATTGCATGCTCTATTATTTATCTGAATTAAAAGACGATACCAAAAATCTTTTCAACGGTCCCGATTTCTGGGTGGTAACAGGGCTGAGCATTTATGTAGTGATCAATTTTTTTGTATTCCTGTTTTATCTGCCAATGATCTATTTTGACCAGGTTCTTGCAGAGAACATTTGGAATGTTCATAATATTGCCTTTATTATTTTCTGCCTTTTTATAGCTAAAGCTTTTTATGGTCCTTTTAGATATAAGTATTCAGTCTAGGGTTGTCATTGGGATATCGGCCATGTTGTTGCTGTTTACCAGCTTCCTTATCGTATTCATTTCCAATCAGCGCAAAAAACTGCAATACCATAAAAATCTGCAGGCGATGCATGAAGAACAACAACAGCTTTTAAAAGAACAAAATGTTTTACTGGAACAACGTGTTAAAGAAAGAACGGCGGAATTATCAGAGCAAAAAGAGGCATTGCAAAAAACATTACAGGAATTAAGGTCAAGCCAGTCGCAGTTGATCCAAAGGGAAAAAATGGCTTCATTGGGCGAATTGACTTCCGGCATAGCACATGAGATCCAGAACCCGTTGAACTTTGTTCTCAACTTTGGAGAAGTAAATGCTGAATTATTAAAGGAAATAAAAGAACGGATCGCTAATGAAAAACTTTCGCAACAATTCTCGGATGAGATCAATCCACTTGTCGATGACTTTTCAGATAACCTGCACAAAATACTTCATCATGGGAAAAGGGCGGATAGCATTGTAAAGAATATGCTTCAGCATTCAAGAAAACATTCAGGCACCATGGAACTTACAGATCTGAATGAATTGACCGAAGAATACCTGAAATTAAGTTATCATGGTTTCCGTTCCAAACATAAGTCGTTTCATTGCACCTTTCAAACCTCATATGATGATGAGATCGGGCACATACATATCATCCCCCAGGATATGGGTCATATTCTGGTGAACCTGTTCAACAATGCTTTTTATTCAATGAATGAAAAGATGAAGTTGAAATTAAATAATTATGAACCTGTATTAAACACTACTACCAATAAGAAAGAAAATAAAATATTAATTACCGTAAAAGATAACGGGGTGGGCATTCCTCAAAAGATCATGGATAAAATCTTCCAGCCATTCTTTACAACCAAACCTACGGGTGAAGGAACCGGCTTAGGGTTGTCATTAAGCTATGATATGATAAAAGCCCACCAGGCAGAATTAAAAGTGGATTCAAAAGACGGCGAATATGCAGTCTTCACAATTGTTTTAAGTAATAGCAATTGAAACCTCATATTCACCAATACGTAACATGCCTTGAACCGCGAAAAAGATTTTTTTGCCACCAACTGACCTCATCACCTCTATCCCTGTGAGGCCACATAAGGTTTGATCTTTTTCTAATATGCCAAAGTCCGCATGAATGCCCGATCTCATGAGCAAAAGTTGTAAATACTTTCACACCGTTAGCATCAAGGGTCAGGTAATCTGTGACAGGTCCTATACAACATCCATCTTTTCCGCTGATATTGATAACAACAAATGCAGTAACGGGGTATATCGGCCCACTAAGATTGGATGAGAAAAAACTTCCCGCAATTTTAAACTCTTCTCCTATCGCGCCTGCATTGCATTTTACATATAGTGCTTCAGAAGGTGGGATTTTTTGCAACAGTTCAGCAAATGGCTCCTCAGCATGATGTGGCAATAATTTCACATTGAAGTTCTTCTTGAATGATTTCATTGCAAAATCGATTGAACTATTTGTATCAATTGGCGAAGGCCGGTGGTCGCTATCTTTGCCTTGAAGGATAAATATCTTAGCCCTTATTTTTTTCTCCGGCCAGTTCAAAAAGCCAAATAGCGTATCAAAAATGTTTATAATAATACGATGAATTAGTTCTACAAAAATTCGAATTATCACTCTTATCATTCCTTTTATTCCATTCTTTACGCTTGCAGCCTGGTTCATAACAACCTTGTTTTGTAATTAATACTCAATATTCAATCATTATGTAAAACATATTCTCCACACTATGCAACAATCGTAACATTACGAACAAAATATAAAGACATACAGTATAACATCGATTATTTATTTCCTTCATTTAAAGATAGATTTTTTTGCCACTGACTAACTCAACACCATTGGGTTACCTAATAAAGTCTCAACGAAAAGCTGTGCAACATCAAAAAATGAAAACCGGATTGGTATAGAGTTTGAAACCCACCTTTTTATATAAAATTTCACACATGTACACGAAGCAGATAACCAGGAATTTCATTGTCATCAACAGACAGGAAAAAGTGATTACGCTTCATTTTAAAAACAAAAGCATGTATCAAGCAATTTAATTCATCTAAAATTTATGACTTTATGAAAAAAGTATTTCTTTTAGTTCTGTCCTGTTTTATGATCACCATTATATACTCGCAGAACAATGCTAAGTACACTCCATCGGGTGGCTTATTAGGCGCCGTCAATTTTACTAAATTCAAAGCAGGAGGCACAAATGCCGAGAACATTGATTATAACACAGAGACCGGTTGGTCTGGAGGTGTATGGGTTAATTTCCCATTAAGTAGTCGTTTCTCAGTTGAACCTCAGTTAATGTTTAGTTCGTATAGTTATCAAACTGACGACACAGAACCTGTATTGATGCGTGATGGCGAGATTAGCTATATATCTCTTCCATTACAATTAAAATTGCATACAGGCGATAAATTTGCAATAACTGCAGGACCTCAGTTTGACTTCTACACCGGTCATGAAGACGATATGAACACCGGCGTACAGAAAGATCATATTAAACAAACGAGCATTTCCGTATTCGGAGGCTTTGAATTATTCCCTCACAATAGGGTAACTGTCTTTGGACGTTATATGCATGGGTTTACTAATATGAATGCAATGAATATCCATGGTACAGGAACTGAGTTTAGAAATCGGAACATCCAGGCTGGATTAAAATTGAAATTATTTGGCGGCAAACAGGAAGCATACCAGGCAGCCTCGACTCCGCTACCAGCACCAGTAGATACAGATGGCGATGGAATTACAGATGACCTGGACAAATGTCCTAACCAGGCAGGCACTGCTAAATATAATGGTTGCCCAATACCGGATAGTGATGGTGATGGTATCAATGATGAATTAGATAAATGTCCTAACCAGGCAGGTACTGCTAAATATAATGGTTGCCCGGTGCCTGATAGTGACGGCGATGGTATCAATGATGAAGAAGATAAGTGTCCTAACCAGGCAGGCCCTGCAAACAGAAATGGTTGCCCGATCACTGACAGGGATAATGATGGAATTAATGATGAAGAAGATAAATGTCCTGATGTTGCAGGTGTTGCCAATAGGCAAGGTTGCCCTGAAATTCCTTCAGATGTAACTAAAACATTAGGCTCAGCAGCCCAAAATATTGCCTTCACCGCAGGTAGCGCTAAAATTTTGGCGAAATCAACTACTTCATTGAATGATGTGATCAAAGTGCTAAACGATAACCCAACCTTAAAGCTCAAAATTGAGGGACATACTGACAATACAGTTAAAGATGATGCAAGTATGAAGCTGAGTACAGACCGTGCAACAGCTGTAAAATCATATTTGGTTAGTAAAGGAATTAGTGCCGATCGTTTAGAAGTGGAAGGATTTGGTGAAACAATGCCGATTGGAGATAATAAAACCACTGCTGGTCGTAGCAAAAACAACAGAGTGGAAATAAAAGTGATTTATTAGAATAGTTAAATAGTAAAAGACAAAATGCATGATGGCCTTAGTTAAACTAAGGCCATCTTTTTTTATTATCAGCAGGGCTGATTTGAAGAATATCCGAACCCTTTGGTCAAATCGATTCTATTCGTTGCGCCCTTCTTTCTTTGTTGATTATTGCTTACCTCCTACCTTAGCTGATTAAATAAGCATACATGAAGGGTTCTAAAACTTTGTTGTTAATGATTGTTTTCATTACAGTTTCCGCTTCTTCTTTTGCCTGGTGGGGGCAAACGGGTCATAGAATAGTAGGTGAAATCGCAGATAGTTATCTCAATAATAAAGCGAGAAAAGCTATCCATGAGATATTAGGAAATGAATCCATTGCAATGACAAGCAACTGGGCTGATTTTATAAAGTCTGACAGTAATTTTAATTATTTAAGTCCCTGGCATTATATTAATGTAAAACAAGGTTTGTCACAAGCCGATTTTAATCTCGTACTTCAAAACGACACTGTGGCTGACGCCTATACCAAATTAAATTTCCTGATCACAGAATTAAAGAATCAGCAATTAACTGCATCCAAAAAGCAAATGTACCTGCGACTGTTGATACATATTGCAGGCGATATCCATCAGCCTTTGCATGTAGGACGATTTGAAGATCTTGGAGGTAACCGCATCCGCGTATTGTGGTTTGGCGATTCAACAAACCTGCATAGTGTATGGGATGAAAAACTGATCGAATCGCAAAACCTTAGTTATTCAGAGTATGTTAAGGCCATTAATCATAGCACAAAACAGCAGCGCAAGCAATGGCAGGAACAACCAATGAATGAATGGTTCTTTGAATCTTACCAGCTTGCCGGGAAAATATATAGTGGCATTACTCAACCTCATCAACGACTCGGTTTTCGCTATAATTTTGACTATGTAGAAATATTGAACAGCCAATTGCTGAAAGGTGGTGTTAGGCTTGCTGGTTTATTAAACTCTATCTTCGGGTGATGGGAAAGCTCGTTTAACCAGTTTTGAAAGACTATCAATGTGTGTTGAAAGTTGATACGGACCGAAGGGAAGGCCACTCTTGTGCTATAGGGATTCAACTGAAGATGCAGACAATGCTGCGATACCATAAAGATATTATGAACGCCACATTCGAAACAGTACGCAGAGAACTTAAAAAATACAACGCGGAAGATAATGATGCTCCCATAAAACTGTTAGTAGCCGACAGAAATGATTTTTTGAATATCCCACACAAACGAAAAAATAGTCAATTTATCCTTGGAGTAAAAGAATTTCATGAAGCTGAAAGATTCCTTGTCGACAGATTGCTGGATGACCTGGAGATGAGATCAGGACGACGGCCTTTAGCATTCTTATATAATGAACGGGAAGTAATCGAAACCGTAATTAAAGATTTTGAAGATTACTACAATATGCCTCTTGGCACAAGTGTGTTCCAAAGAATTGGCACTGGCGCTGATGGTGAGCTACAGTTTTATTTGATCATTGTTGTACTGGAAATTTATTATTACCAACCATAGCACCGATAATTGATAAGGGAACAAAATTTCTTTTTCAGTTAAATTATTTTTTGGCTGGGTTAACATCCGAAATGAAAGACGTTTTAAGGCTTTTCGGCAACTTGCTACCAGTCAAAAATCCCAGCTCAACATTTGCTGCGTAAACATGCTCCACAAATTCAACGCTTTAACTGACCACGATATTTACTTGTTGAAACAAGTTGTTTAGAAAACTTTAACATCAATTACCACGAAAGTGGTATTGGGTCGACGTTGTATTGAAGCTAATTTGCACATGTAAACTAGATCCTATGCGAAGAAAGAAATTACCTTACGTGTTACGCTTAATAAGGCTTGTGTTAAAGAGTGTATGGTATGCCTTGACTATACCAAACGATCCCTATCATGAAAAGGCAGTTAATTTTTGGAATATGCCGATAAGAAAAAGGGAAAGACAATACCGGTGACGCTCCTCGTTGCTGTCGTTTTCCCACCATTTAATAAAATCATCAACATTTTAAATTATTGCGATGAGAAGAAGAAAATTGCCATACATTATTCGACTAATAAGGGTGTCTTTAAAATGGACATGGCATGCACTTAGTATGATCGTTACGGAAATGATTTCCTGGGACGGTCCAAAAAAGAAGCGGGAAAGGCAATACCGGTGAGAATTATTCAGGTGAAGACATTCCAATGGCATTCAGAAATTAAGATGACATTTATCTGAAATTAATTTTTATCCAGTCTTCAAGGGTTAGCATACCAGGAAATTCATTTTTGAGCGCCTGCATATCTTTCACAAAACAAGCATCATTATTATTCACCCAGCGAAACATCTTTGCAAGATTCCTGCCCATAGCTAATCTGGTAATAAACGTTGGGAGTTGTTGAAATTTTATTTCCTTTCCTATTATCCCGGAAAAAGTTACGGCCAATTTTTCGCCATCCATTTGCTCAGCTGCCAGCGTTATTGTGCGACCGGTGTATTTTTCAGTATTTGAAAAAATGATTGCGGTGATCCTGCCAATATCTTCTGAACTGATGAATTGCTGTACTGTATGTTTTCGGGTTGGTAACACCAGTTTTCCTTTGAGTATCCTGCCCTTTACCTGTGGTATCAATAAATTTTCATAAAGTGAACTCGGCCGGAGTATAGTAAACTTTAACCCTGATGCTTTAATATGATTCTCTATTCTATACTTGCTTTCCCAATGCGGTATACCCGTATGCAGGTCACAGCCAATAACAGAAGAGTATACAAAATGCTTTACCGTGTTTTCCTTCGATGAATTCACCAATTCAATGCCCTGTTTTATTTCCTTATCGATGCCATATTTATAAACAAGATTACAAAAAACACCATCGACATGCTTTAAATGTGCCCTATATGATGCAGGGTTATCAAGATCGCCTTTTATTATTTCAAGATTCTTATGAGCCGCCAGTTTTGCAAGCGCCGGGTTTCTTATTAACGCTTTTACATAAAAATCGTTGCGCAACAAATTTCTTACGACTGCACCGCCCTGGTTGCCTGTAGCTCCTGTTACAAATATTTTCTTTGCAGTTGGCACTTGAAAATTTATATATAAATCTAAAGCAAAATTCCTTTCGCTAAACAGACCAATTAATGATTAACGGTAATATTTGCCTACAACAGCTCCTCGTAACTTATACATAACTGGAACGCCAACGAAAGAAAATTGTCCTTAATTTAGCAGCGTCTTTATCTCTAAATAAAAAGTATATGCCAACAACAACATGTGAGATCGCTGGGAATATTTACCAGTTAGATTATACCAAATTATCGTCGAAAAGAGGGGTCTATTATTTTGGGAAGATCCATAGCGAACCCGTTACTGGTTTCGCCTTTACTGCACTCAATACAGGCGGACATGAATTTGATGATAGCCGTGAACCAATGCACAGGCAAGAGGCGATTGTGAATGCCATAAAAAACAGTGAAAAACAGTAACACGATTCCAATTACAAATCTTCACCTGAACTTTTCGTTTCAGCAAAACTTACCATCCAGCTGATCCCAAACTTATCGGTAAGCATTCCAAACTGATCAGCCCAGAATGTTTTGCCCAGCGGCATGGTCACTTTGCCACCAGATGAAAGCCCTTTAAATAATTTGTCTGCCTCTTCCTTGCTATCTGCAGTAATCGATACCGCAAAATTATTTCCTTGCGAATAGCCGGTTGCCCATTCGCCACCTGTATCGCTACCCATTAACATTGTTTCCTTACTTATAGGTAATGACACATGCATGATCCTGTTTTCCTCACCAGGATTTAGCTTACTGTCTTCACCCGGTGGCATATCCTTAAAGCGGCCCATATAAGGGATTTCGCCCCCGAAGACAGACTGATAAAATTTAAATGCTTCTTCGCAATTCCCGTTAAATGTAAGATAGATGTTTACTGTTGCCATGGTTCAATGATTATAGTTAGAAAAAATGTGCTGCTCAAAAGCAAGGTAAAACATTTTTTTACGAAGACAGACTGCCTATAGCGAGTTTATCAGCGGGCGAAAACTCTATATCGACGGAAAGTGATTCAAAAAGTATTTACTTACCTTCCCTATCCATTCCTCAAATAAAAACTGATATATGAAAAAGGTAGCTTTGCTTTCAATATTATTTACTTCCCTGGCTTCAATTGCACAAATTGATGCACGCCTCTTTCGTTTTCCCGATGTCTCTGCTACACAGATAGCATTTGTATATGGGGGTGACATCTGGATAGTTTCAAAAACGGGGGGTACTGCTAATCGGATCACGTCTTCCACCGGGGAAGAAAGTTTCCCGAGGTTCTCGCCTGATGGAAAATCACTTGCTTTTTCCGCAACGTATGATGGCAACACCGATGTTTATTCCATGCCTGTTACCGGCGGTGTACCTATTCGACTAACGTGGCATGCCGGACCTGACCGTGTTGTTGACTGGCATCCTGATTCGAAAAGAATTTTGTTTGCTTCCGGCCGTGAAAGCGGCACACCGGCCTACCGCCAGTTATATCTTATTTCTACAAAAGGCGGGTTGCCTGAAAAACTTCCTGTGCCTTATGGAGAACTTGCTTCTTATTCACCCGATGGGAATAATATCGCTTATGTAACAAAGATCACCGAGAATTATCCATTCAAAAGAATACGCAGCGGTCTTGCTTCTGATGTGCTGATTTATGATCTGAAAAAAAATACAGCAGAGAACATAACGAAATCAGAAGTAACGGAAGGAAAACCTGTCTGGGTAAATAACAATATTTATTATGTATCGGATGAAGGCGTTGGCAAAAGACGTAACATCTGGGTATATGATGTAAGCAAGAAAACAAAAAAACAAATTACGGATTTTGCCGATATCGATATCAATCATATGTCCGCGGGACCCGATGACCTGGTTTTCCAGGCGGGCGGATTACTTTATCTTCTCAACCTGAGCACAAATAAATATGCACAGGTAAAGATCAATGTAGTTGCAGACATTTCTACATTGATGCCACGTACCGTATCAGTTGGAAACAACATCAGCAATTTTGAAATTTCTCCCGACGCAAAAAGAACAGTGTTTGAAGCCAGGGGTGATCTCTTTAGCATACCTGCTGAGAATGGAGTTATCATCAATCTCACCAACACAAGCGGTGCATGGGAAAGATTACCTGCATGGTCTCCCAATGGGAAATGGCTTGCCTACTGGAGTGATGAATCCGGTGAGAATGAAATACATCTTCGCGACAATGCTTCCGGACAGGCAAAGAAAATTACAAACATCAAAAAAGGAATGGGTTGGAATTTATTTTGGTCACCGGATAGCAAGAAGATCATTTTTATTAATGACTTGCAGGAAATAAAACTTTTGACGGTTGACGGCGCGTCCCTTGAAACAATCGATAAAACAACTAATCTTCCCTACAATGGATTGCAGGGATTTGGCGTTAACTGGTCACCGGATAGTAAATGGATAGCATATTCAAAGGGTACAGAGAATCTTAATAGTGCTATTTATTTATATAATCTTGAAAAGAAAAAACTTAGCCAGGCAACTTCAGGTTATTACAATGATGCTGGCCCTGTGTTTGATCCAACAGGTAAATACCTCTTCTTTACAACCAACAGAAGTTTTACTCCCGCTTACAGTAATTTTGATAATACCTGGATTTATCCCAATAGCACACAACTTGCAGTTGCTACGCTCGATCCATCAACACCTGAATTACTCTATGCGAAGAATGATGATATCAAATTAGATACTGCTTCCGCAAACAAAGCACCTGCGGACACAACAAAAAAAGTAACCAGGCCGGTTGCCGCAGCTGCCAATATTAGCCCGGAAACATTGGAGAGCAGACTGGAAATTTTGCCTGTGACCGCGGGCAATCTCGGCGGATTGTTTGCTGCAGATGGCAAACTTATTTATATGCGATTCCCGAATACTGGTGCAGCACAGGGACCCGGTTCTCTTTATGTATTTGATATTGAAAAACGGGAAGAAAAACTTTTGCTTGATAAGGCAACGGCATATACGTATTCCGCCGACCGAAAAAATATTCTTGCACGCACTTCAGCAGGGTTTGGTATTATAAAACCAAATCCTGATCAAAAGCTCGATAAGCTTTTACGGACTTCCGAAATTGAGATGGTTCTTAAACCAAAAGAAGAATGGACACAGATGTTCAACGATACCTGGCGCCGCTATCGTGATTTCTTTTATGATCCCGGTATGCAACAGGTAGATTGGAATGATATCAGGAAAGAGTACAGTAAACTTCTTGACGATGCAATTACACGTTGGGATGTAAATAATATTTTACAGGAAATGGTTTCAGAGTTAGCCGCGGGCCATACCTATGTTGGTGGTGGCGACGTTGAACAGGGCAAAAACAGAACGAATGGTTTCCTGGGAATTGATTGGGCTTTGGAAAATAATTTATACAAAGTAAAACGCATCGTACGTGGCGCTGCCTGGGATAATGAAGTAAGATCTCCGCTTGATGCATCGGGTGTGAAAATAAAAGAAGGCGACTATATTCTTTCTGTCAATGGACGGGCACTTGATCCTACTATTGATCCTTATGCAATGTTTGAAGGGTTGGCAGGTAAAGCTGTTGCTTTGCGTGTAAACAGCAAACCTTCCTTCGAAGGTTCGCGGGAAGTGATCATTAAAACATTGCAGCCACAGCAAGAAGCAAGACTTCGTCATTTAGAATGGATCGAAGGCAACCGTAAAAAAGTGGAGGAGCTTTCCGGGGGACAGTTGGGATATATGTACATGCCTAACACCGGTACCCAGGGCCAGACAGAATTGATGCGTCAATTCTATGCACAGATAGATAAGAAAGGTTTTGTGATCGATGAAAGATTTAATGCAGGCGGACAACTAGGTGATCGTTTCATTGAAATGCTTAACCGACCAAACCTCTATAATATTGCATGGCGCAATGCCGATGTAACAAGATGGCCACAAAAAGGAAATAACGCACCCAAAGTTATGCTGATAAATGGATGGGCCGGTTCAGGTGGAGACGCATTCCCCTGGGCCTTTCAACAATTGGGTCTTGGTCCGATCATTGGTGAGAGAACATTGGGAATATTAGTGGGACCCGCCACCGGTCATCAATTGATTGATGGAGGTGGTATAACTGTCCCTGATGCGAGGCTATATGGCGCCGATGGAAAATGGTTTGCTGAAGGCTATGGTATAAAACCTGAAATAGAAGTTTGGGATGATCCTGCACAACTGGCAAAGGGTATCGATCCGCAACTTGTACGTGCAATACAGGAAGCATTAAAACTTGTAAAAGAAAAGCCGATGGTAACCTATCCCAGACCTAAGTTCGAAGACCGGAGCTCAAAGGGATTAAAAGGTTATTAATTATTTATTGAAGAAACTTGTTGAGCCGTCCTTTTACCATGGACGGCTTTTTGATGCCGTTGTTTTAAAAATTGCTGTGGATTAACGATGTTGAAATAATAACGACCTAATTTCCTATTTGTGCAATCGATAGAAAAGAAATCAAAAAAAGAACTACCGGCCATTTAAAATTGATTTATGCATTCACCCGTATCCTCGCCTCTGCAGAACTTATAACGGGTATGATCTTAAAATCTACAATATCGTTCCAGTTACTGATCCATTCATTTAGCTTATCAATGGAATCGCTTTCCATTACCTGGTAACAAATTGTCATCTCTTCATTTATCCAACTACCGATATACTTCACACCCTCCGGAAACATTCTTCCTTTTTCATCAAAGCGCCGGTACAATTCTTTTACCTGTCCCGGATGAAAATGTTCAATGACCATGTATAACATACAAGTTGCTTAATGATGCAAGCTACGATTTTTGTAAAGTACACAAGTTTCCTGCTGTTTGATGCTAATGGGAGCCGATCATTAATTGCTTTCATTTCCCGTTATTCGATGCCCGCAATTCCCAGGAATCGCTTAACTTAAAAACAAAAAAATGAGCACTAAATCAATAAGCCCAACCCAACGTTAAACAGGCTGTTCCGTTTTTTATGGTTAAGGACATGGAATCATCTTTACGTTTTTATGTGGGCGGACTTGGATTTTCCATGACAGAAAGTTGGATTGACAAAGGTAAAATAAGATGGTGCTGGCTCAACATAGATAACGCAGCCATTATGCTACAGGAATATTCAGAAAAAACGAATGTTCCGAATGGAAAACCCGGGGAAGGTGTTGAAATATTTTTTATTTGTGAGGATGCATTGGCTATTTATGCTCAAATAACTTCAAACGGAATATTTGCTTCAGAGCCTTTTGTTGGCAACAGGATGTGGGTTGTGCAGGTTAAAGATCCCGATAATTATAAAATTTCCTTTGAAAGTTTTACGGACACCGCGGAGGAAACAAAATATTCTGAATGGATAAATGATAAATAAATTGTGATATTATTCTGAAACGCTGATCAAAACAGCTATTTGCCTACTGTTAATTCATTTAATTTAGCTACTCAAAATTTTATTAAATAAAAATGAAACAATTCCTCATCCTGTTCTTATTTCCGATCACAGTTTGCAGTCAAACCATTGATCCCGCTACACAGAAAAAAATAAATGCCGTTGAAAACTCATTAGCTCCCACGATCATTTTTGGTGACACGATCCCAAAATTGAATCTTGAAAAGCGAATGAAGGAAACGGCGATACAAGGACTCAGCATTGCGGTGATCCGTGATTACAAAATTGAATGGGCAAAAGGATATGGTTGGGCTGATGTGGAAGAAAAAAGGAAAGTGACAACCGATACCCGTTTCCAGGCAGCATCCATTAGCAAAAGCATTAACAGCATGGGTGTTTTGAAATTAGTGGAGATGGGAAAGCTGGATCCGGAAGCCGATATAAACAATTACCTTACGAACTGGAAATTTCCATATGATAGTATATCGAAAAATAAAAAGATTTCGGTCAACAACCTGTTAAGTCATACTGCCGGTTTGGATATTCATGGATTTCCCGGGTATAAAAAAACGGATACAATACCTACTGTACAACAGATATTGGATGGCAAGCGGCCTGCAAATACAAAAGCTGTTCGTTCATTATTTGAACCGGGAACAAAGTTTAAATACTCCGGTGGAGGCACAACGATCAGCCAGCTGGTGCTAACCAATATTACCAAAAGTGATTATGCTGATTGGATGCAGAAAAATGTCTTGCAACCATTGGGAATGACAAACAGCAGTTATCAACAACCACCAACCGCTACTGCGAACCTGGCTACCGGTTATTATGGAAATGGGAATGCTGTCGCAGGGAAATTCCATATTTATCCTGAACAAGCAGCCGCCGGTTTATGGACCACTCCTACCGATCTTGCAAAATATATTATCGAATGCCAGTTGGCAATGGAAGGAAAGTCAAAAAAAGTTTTATCACAGGCAATGATGAAAAAAAGATTAACACCATATATTGACAGCAACGCAGCGCTGGGTGTCTTTATTGAAAACAGGAAAGGACAGTTGTATTTTAATCACAACGGAGGCAATGAGGCTTTCCTTTGCACGTCATATGGTAGTATGCAGGGCGGAAATGGCGTTGTTATTATGATCAATGGTGAAAATTTTGCAGTGATTGGAGAATTGCTGAACAGTGTAGCTATGGTTTATGACTGGAAAGGGTTTTATACGCCAAGTTTTAAAAAAATTGTAACTGTTCCAAGAGATACGATGCAGCAGTACATCGGTAACTTTCTTTTGATGAAGGATACATTGACGATCTCTTTCTGCGGCGATGATCTTTGTATACAACAGAATCGTCAGCCTGCCACAGGCTTCCAAATGTTCTTCTCAGATAACGCTAATTTCTCTATTCGTGAAGTACCGAATGCTTTTTTCACCGTTCTCAGGAATGCGGCCGGGAAGGTCGAAGCACTCCAATTAAAACAAGGAGGAGCTAATTTGAGATTACCCAAGATCGAATGACACAAACTTTGATCGGTGGATGAACCGGAATGCGAAGCAAGCCTAATATTGATGAAAGGCCATAGATACAAATTCCAGTACTTCTGGCAGTGCCTGTCTCCAATACGTCCAGGTATGTCCGCCCTGGCGAATGCGGAATTCATGCGGCATATCTTTTTTTCGCATCGCGATATGAGCCAGTGAATTTCCCTCATATAGAAAATCATCATCACCGCAATCAATATACCAGCGGACGGATTTTTTAGTACTATCCGGTGCATCTTTGATGAGCTCTGTCACTGAATATTTTGAAAAATATTTCGAAACCAGTGTATCACTGATACTTGGGTTATCTCTTTTCAAATTTGTTTTTGCTTCCTCAAATGTCAGGGGTCCGCACCATGCACTAAGCGGACAGGCAGAAGAAAATAAATCAGGGCGATGAAGGGCATAGATAAAACTACCATGACCACCCATGCTCAGCCCACTTACAGCACGATATCTCTTCTGTCCTTTAATACGATATTTTTTTTCTACAAATGGCATCAGCTCGTTGAAGAAAAAATCTTCGTAAAGCCAGTCGCCTGTGGCACTGTTTGTATAACCGCGTTTGCCAGTATTGGCATCCGGCATTATTATGATCATCGGTGTACTTTTACCTTCGTTGATGGCCTTATCCGCAATATTTTCTACTTCGCCAAACTGTACCCATCCTGTCTGATCATCACCGCCGCCATGCAATAAATATAATACCGGGTAACTGCGTTCTGAAGTTTCATAGCCAGGCGGAAGATAAACAGCATATTTTCTCTCCATCTTTAAGATCTTGCTTGGCATCGATAGGTTGTCATAAACTTTTCCGCCCTGTGAAAAACTTTGATAGAAGATGACTATAAAGAATAAAAGCAGCTGCAATTGTTTTTTCATATATGTTTAGTTTAAAGCATAAATAGTTAGTTTAAAGATTGTGTATTGCTTAAAGTTAACCACGTCAAACTGAAACTTCATATTTTAAATCTAAATTTTTACGATGACTGGATTTTGAATAATGAAAGAGGCTGTCCCAATGTTCAATTTCAATACAACTGAAGGAAATTATTTTTTAAACAGCACTAAAGTTTCGTTACCTTTTGATACTAAAAAAATAACCTTATGCCTATTGTAAAAGTAATTGAGGTGATTGCCTCTTCAGAAACAAGTTTTGATGATGCTGTTAAAAACTGTATCACAGAAGTATCCAAAACGATTCACAACATTGATTCGGTCTACGTTAAAGATTTTAAGGTACATGTAAAAGACGGCAAGCCCCATTCATACGGTGTTATCTGTAAGGTATCCTTCAGGTTGGATGCAAACAGGTAATTCTGGTCTTTAAACTCCACCAGTCGGAAATAAAATTCTTCATTTTCAAAATTTATTATCATGTTTGAAAATCTTATCAATCTTGTTCGCCAGAATGCCGGCGACGCTGTTATCAGCAATCCATCAATTCCCAATGAAAAAAATGAAGTGGCGGTTGAGACGGCAGGTAGTTCCATTATGACAACATTAAAAAATGCCCTGTCGGGAGGAAGATTAAATGAGGTATTAGGCTTTTTTAAAAAGGGTAAGCAAGGCTCCCCGGCGCTTGTACAGGAAGCGACGGATAATTATGCGCATGATCTTCAGAATAACCTTGGTCTTGCACCCGCTGAGGCCAACAAAGCCGCCCAGGGTCTTGTACCTCAGACAATGCAGCAATTAGCAACTAAAACTGCAGATCCTTCCGATAAAAGTTTTAATATCCAGGATATTTTCAACAAACTGAGTGGTAATAAAACAAGCGGGTTTAATATGGAGCAAATGCTGAACAAATTCACCGGAGGAAAACTGGACAAAGATGGTGATGGCGATGTCGATTTCAAAGATTTGAGGTCAATCTTTGGAAGTGGTGGCGGCATTGGTGATAAAGTAAAAGGAATGTTTAATTGATATAATAGCATGAAAATTCTTTTTGCCAATGATGGCTTTAGATAAAGCTAAAGCCATCATTAATTCGGAATCAAGATCTGATTGCTTCTTTCTCACTAATTAAATAATCCGGTTCCTTACCTTTCATTTCTTTCAGCAATGCAAGTTCTATTCTTCACCCCGTGAAGACTGCCAATCAAATTAATTGCCAGCGCCTTTAAGCACAGGCTTAGTTGTGGACTAACCATAACAATTCAAGATTTTTTTATACTCTTTGTAGTTACATTGGTGTAACTTTCTCTTAAACTACAGGACCAAAGGTTAAACATGAAGGTTACTACTAGCACGGTTTCGGATATTTTATCACATCTGCGTCTCAATTTTCTTAGCGATAATTCTTTGCGTAAGTACACTGAAGAACCTTTTCGTTCGGAACTCTTCAGCTCTGATCAATTGGATCGTCATGGCAAAGTGTTGGCGAAATCTCATAAACTTCAAAAAGGTTATTCTTTTGACAAGCTTTTAAAAAGACTGGAGGACAATGAAAGAACATTATTGGAAGTAAGGAATCTGCTTGTCGAAAGTTTAAGGGCTGATAAAACGATTACACCGGCATCAGAATGGCTGCTTGATAATTTTTACCTGGTGGAAGAACAGGTGGTCATCGCCAGGAAACACTTACCGAAAGGATACAGTGAAGCGCTGCCTTATCTCGCTGAAGGTATGTCAGCAGGGATGCCGCGGGTATACGATATCGTTTTGGAAATTATCGCACATAGTGATGGCAGGGTTGATGTCAATAGTTTAACCAGTTTTATTGCCAGCTATCAGTCCGAAAC
Source organism: uncultured bacterium (assembly GCA_965652775.1). GTDB lineage: Bacteria > Bacteroidota > Bacteroidia > Chitinophagales > Chitinophagaceae > VBAS01. The sequence goes on along the minus strand of CBFGXP010000024.1, from coordinate 9,231 downwards.
GCTCCTTACACTTGGGGAATTATGGGCGATACCGATTATGCTTCGACTTGCTGTGCTTGAGAATCTGAGACGGATCGCCGGGAAAATAGCACTCGATGTGATCGATCATAATCTGGCAGATCACTGGTCAGATAAAATGATTGCGACCGTAAAAGAGAAGCCCGGAGACCTGATCCTTGTGATTGCAGATATGGCCCGCTCAAAACCAGTATTGGACAGTCACTTTGTTGCCAGCTTCACAAGGAAATTGCAGGGAATCGGGCCTTCTCTTGCCTTACCGCTTAACTGGATCGAACAGCAATTAGCTGCATTAGGAACCAGCAGCAATGATCTGGTGTTGCAGGAAAATCAAAGGCAGGCAATCGATCAGGTATCGGTACGAAACAGCATTGGGACACTCCGCTTTATCGGCTCTACCGACTGGCGTGAATTTGTTGAAACGCTCAGCAGTGTTGAGCAGGTATTACGACAGGATAGAACCGGAACATATCCATTAATGGATTTTGCTACCAGAGATAGATACAGGCACGTTGTTGAAAGAATTTCAAAATCGTCTGATCTTTCTGAAACTGAAGTCGCCCAAAAAGCAATTGAATTAGCACAGCAAAATAAAGAGGAAGATCATATCTCCAAAAGAAAAGTGCATGTTGGATATTATTTAATTGATAAAGGATTGGAAGAAACTGAGCATGCCTGTGGCATGCGTTATACTTTACGTCTTAAGGTCAACCGCGTAGCGGCGAGAATCCCCGTGTTTATTTATACTTTCTCTATTTTTTTACTATCCTTTTTGCTTACTGCCAGGTTAATTTATATAGCTTATACCCAAGGTAATCAAAGCTGGCAAATCTTAACCCTGGTTGGAATACTTTCTTTTTTGGGCTCCCTTCAATTATCTGTTGCATTTGTTAACTGGCTTTCTACTGTATTAGTGCAACCCCAACTTCTTCCACGGATGGATTATTCGAACGGTATTCCAACCGAGTGTCGCAGCCTCGTTGTTGTTCCTACTATGCTTTCAAGTAAAGCATACATAGAAGAGTTGATTGAGGGCTTGGAGATACGTTACCTGGCTAACAAAGAAGACAACCTGCATTTTGGCCTGCTGACAGATTTTGTTGATGCAAACTCGGAGACATTGCCCGAGGATGATCAATTATTGGAATTGGTGAAGAAACGAATTGAAGAATTAAATGAAAAGTATACAAGCCCGGAATCGAATACATTTTATCTGTTTCATCGACCCAGGACCTGGAACCGAAGAGAAAAAAAGTGGATGGGTTATGAACGTAAAAGAGGAAAGTTATTTGCATTAAATGCTTTTTTAAGAGACCGTGGCCGAAATGATTTTTCGCTGATTGTTGGTGATCGCGGTATATTGACCAATATAAAATATGTTATTACGCTTGACTCGGACACACAATTACCAAGAGAATCTGTGTGGAAATTTATCGGGACAATGGCCCACCCATTGAATCATCCTGTTTATGATCCAAATAAAAAAAGGGTAACTATAGGTTATGGGATCTTACAACCCCGCGTAGAACCAACCATTCCTAAATCGGCTGTCTCATTGTATCTGAGAATGCAGGGGAATTTATCCGGTATCGATCCGTACACAAAGGCATCATCGGATGTATACCAGGATCTTTTTGGAGAAGGATCGTTTATTGGCAAAGGGATTTATGATGTTGATGTATTTGACAAAGTATTGGATGGCAGGTTCCCGGAGAATCGAATACTGAGTCACGACCTGCTGGAGGGATGTTATGTACGTTCTGGTTTGATAAGTGATGTTCACTTATATGAAGAAAGCCCGTCGCAATATAAAACTGATGTGGAACGGCATCATCGATGGATCAGGGGCGACTGGCAAATTGGTGCCTGGCTCCTTCCTTTTGTGCGTGATAGTAAGGGACATTTAATAAAGACCCGGTTATCCGGATTATCAAGATGGAAAATATTTGATAATCTCAGGCGTAGCGTGACGCCACTTGCATTGACCTTACTGCTTTTACTGGGCTGGTGTGTATTTACACTTTCATGGTTCTGGACTTCAGTGGTAATTGTTATTGTTCTATTACCGTTAATGGCAGCGGCAACCTGGCAATTGATAAACAAACCTGATGACATCACAACTACTTCACATTTTATAGAAGTAGGAATCTCAGTACGAAATTTTGTAACCCGGTTTGTTTTTGGTTTAGCGGTATTGCCATTCGAAGCCTATAAAAACACCGATGCCATAATACGTACCATGTGGCGTCTCTTCATTTCGCACAGAAAATTATTGCAATGGGTTCCTTCGGCTGCCACAAACCGCTTTGGCACTAAAAGTCTCCTCGCTGTTTATGTAGCCATGTGGATCGCACCGGTTTTAGGCATTGTTACTATTGGAGCAATCATATATTTTAATCCCGGAGCGATCCTCGTAGCCAGTCCCATACTCTTATTGTGGCTATTTGCTCCGGCCATCGCATGGAATTTAAGTAAAGAGGAGCCAGAAAAAAAACCAAACCTCTCCGAAAACCAAAAAATATTTCTTCATAAAGCTGCCCGGAGAACATGGTCATTCTTCGAAGAATTTGTCAATGCAAACGAGAATTGGTTGCCGCCGGATAATTTCCAGGAACGACCCGCACCCGTCATTGCTCATCGAACCTCACCGACCAATATGGGACTTGCCTTATTGGCAAATCTTGCCGCTTATGATTTCGGGTATATTACCGGAAAAGAAATGGCGGAAAGATGTAAGAACACCCTCAGTACAATGGCAAGGATGGAAAGGTATGATGGACATTTTTATAATTGGTATGACACTATATCATTATCGCCGCTTCATCCAAAGTATGTGTCGACTGTGGATACCGGTAATCTTGTTGGTCACCTCCTCACATTGCGGCAAGGATTTTTCGCACAGGTAGCCGAACCAGTTTTTAAAAAAAATGTTTATGAGGGGTTATTAACCACTGTAAAGATCATCCAGGAAAATTCGGGAAAGCATGCTGAAGAAGCTACACAAAAAATCATCACGTTATTGAATACTGCGCTTGCTGACAACAATGGTTCATTATCTATTGCAAAAAAATATCTTGATCAACTCAATATTCTCTGTAGTGACTTATCCTCGCCACATGAAGATGCAGCGTTAAAAAAATGGATATCAAAATTATCCTTTCAATTAAAAGGAATTCATAACGAGCTGCTCGAACTGGTACCCTGGATAAATTTATTGCCAGTACCTGAAAAGTTTGAAAACCTTAATGCACTTGATAATATCCCGACGCTTCACTCGATTCGTGACCATTCAGCGTTTTTGGCGGCGATCAATGTTTACCAGCAGCATGATGACATAAATTCAAACGATGAATGGTTAGCTAAAATGCGTGAATGCATCTTGAAGGCTGGTAACGTAGCCATTGAAAGAATTAGTTTGCTGGATCAACTGGCTCAACAATGCGAAAGGTTTAGTGATGTTGAATATGATTTTCTGTACGAGCGATCAACAAATCTTTTAAGGATCGGCTATAATGTGGACGAACAACGGAAGGATAATAGTTTTTATGATTTGTTGGCTTCAGAAGCAAGGCTGGGAATATTTGTTGCCATATCGCAGGGAAAACTGCCACAGGAAAGTTGGTTTGCATTAGGTAGGTTATTAACCAATTCGGGAGGAGATCCGATATTACTTTCATGGAGTGGTTCCATGTTTGAATACCTCATGCCTCAATTGATCATGCCGTCTTACGAAAACACCTTGTTATATCAAACCACTGTAGCAACAGTCAACAGGCAAATAGAATATGCAGCACAACGTAATGTGCCATGGGGAATGTCAGAATCCGGGTACAATGCGGTTGATGCCCATATGAACTACCAATACCGTGCATTTGGCGTTCCGGGATTAGGGCTGAAACGCGGTCTTGAAGAAGATGTGGTAATTGCACCATATGCCTCCATGCTGGCATTAATGGTAGCGCCAGTGAAAGCATGCAACAATCTGCAATTGTTAGCCAAAGACGGGATAACGGGTGAATTTGGTTTTTATGAAGCGATCGATTACACACCAGTTCGTGTGCCAAGAGGAAATACCTATAGTGTTGTACGCTCTTATATGGCACACCACCAGGGTATGAGTTTCCTTTCGCAAGCTCATGTATTGCTCAACAAACCCATGCAACAAAGATTTGAATCAGAGCTTCGTTTTAGCGCAACTCTTTTATTGTTGCAGGAACGTATCCCAAGAACGTCACTTTTCTACGCACATACAGCCGACATCATAGAATCAACTTCGGTGCCATCAGACGTGGAGGTTAGAAGCATCAATACACCAAATACCAGGTTACCCGAAATACAATTGCTGAGCAATGGACATTACCAGGTTATGATCACCAATGCAGGCGGTGGTTATAGTCGATGGAGAAATATTGCAGTGACCCGGTGGCGTGAAGACTCAACAAAAGATGACCTTGGGATATTTTGTTATATAAAGGACGTCAATAGTGGAAAGTTCTGGTCCAATACTCATCAACCAACTTTGCAAAGTGCAAAAAATTACGAAGCCATCTTTTCGCAAGGACATGTTGAGTTTAAAAGAAATGATTTTGGAATTGATACAAAAACGGAGATCGTTATTTCTCCGGAAGATGATACGGAATTGAGAAGGATAAGGATCACCAACAAAACACAATCTGCTAAAATATTAGATATTACCAGCTATGCTGAAGTGGTAATGGCCGCGCAGGCTTCGGATGAGTCGCATCCTGCTTTCAGCAACCTGTTTGTTCAAACACAAATCAGTCGTGAACACAATACGATCTTTTGTACGCGACGTCCGCGGTCCGAAGAAGAAAGACCACCATGGATGTTTCACCTGATGCATGTTCGCGGCAGCGAAGTGGATGATATATCTTTCGAAACCGATCGCAGGCAATTTATTGGAAGAGGAAGAACCTTGCAGCATCCACAAGCCATTGACGAAGATGTTCTTTCAGGCAAAGAAGGATCAGTGCTCGATCCGGTTATGGCAATCCGTTATCGTGTTATGATCAAAGCCAATCAAACCGCTACTGTTGATCTTATCTATGGAATTGCCGATACTAAAGAAGCCTGCGAAAATCTCATGTTTAAATACCAGGACCGCTATTTAAAAAATCGTGCTTTCGAACTTTCCTGGACACACAGCCAGGTGTTGCTTCGCCAGATCAATGCCACGGAACCGGATGCCCAATTGTACAATCGCCTTGCAGCTTCCATTATTTATTCAAATTCAAACCTGCGTGCCGATGCAGGAGTGATCCAAAATAATTATCGCGGGCAGTCCGGACTTTGGAGTCATTCAGTTTCAGGTGACCTCCCTATTGTATTGCTTCACGTTTATGAACAGGAAAGTGTGGAATTGGTAAAACAAATGGTAAAGGCACATGCCTATTGGAGATTAAAAGGACTTTCTGTTGATCTTGTTATATGGAATGAGGATCATGGGTCTTACCGCCAATTCTTACAGGAACAGATCCTTGGATTAATCACTGCAGAAACAAATATACCCGGACAACAAAGATCAGGTGGTATTTTCGTAAAATCTGCAGATCAATTATCTTCTGAAGACCGTTTGCTTTTTGAGAGTGTAGCCCGTGTTATCATCTCTGATATCAAAGGCAGTTTATTGGAGCAGGTTACCACACAAATTCCTGAAAAGCCAATGGCTGGTTTGCTGGAAACAAAAACCATAGCATCACCCGCACAAGAACCCGAAATATCCTTGCCAAACGACCTTATTTTCTTTAATGGTATTGGCGGCTTTGTACAAAATGGAAAAGAATATAAGATCCTTACCGATAAAAACAACACTACACCACTACCATGGGTAAATGTAATTGCAAACCCGCAGTTTGGATCGGTAGTCTCTGAAAATGGATCTGCCTATACGTGGGCGATCAATGCACATGAATATCGCATCACACCATGGAGTAATGATCCGGTTACAGATGCCGGTGGTGAAGCCTTTTATTTGCGTGATGAAGAAACGGGTAACTTCTGGTGCCCTTCCCCATTTCCCAAAAAAGGAACCGGACCTTACATTACAACACATGGTTTCGGTTATAGCATTTTCGAACACATAGAAGACGGTATTCATTCTGAAATGTCAGTGTTCGTAGATAAAGATCATCCCGTAAAATTCATTGTGTTGAAAGTGAGAAACGAATCGGAACGTAAACGTAAGCTCTCTGCAATGGGGTTTCTTGAAATAATTCTTGGCGATGTACGATCCAAAACCAACCTGCATATCTTTTCCGAGCACGATAAAAACACCGGTGCCCTGCTGTTACGCAACCGGTACAATTCAGCATTTGCGGAACGCATCAGCTATTTTAAAGTTGAGGGCGGTTACAATTTTAGTTTCACTGCAGACCGTTCAGAATTTATTGGAAGAAACCGGGACCTCGATAATCCGCAGGCTTTGTATAGAAAAAAACTTTCCGGTAGAACTGGTGCGGCCATGGATCCCTGTGCTGCCTTGCATGTAAAATTTGATCTGTTGAGTGGCGGAGAAAAAGAGATCATATTCCAGATCGGGAATGAAAAGAATGCTGGTGCAGTGGCCGCTTTGTTACAACAATTTATTACCAGGGATGCTGTTCTTCAATCATTACAAAATGTAAGAGAATACTGGCAGAAAATTATAGATGCAGTACAGGTAACAACTCCCGATACAGCACTGAATTTTTTAGCAAATGGATGGCTCACGTATCAAACAATCGCCTGCCGGATGTTTGCCCGCAGCGGATTTTATCAATCAGGTGGCGCTTTTGGATTCAGAGACCAGTTGCAGGATGTGCTTGCCTTATTACATACTCAGCCTGCAATGGCAAGGGAGCAAATATTGTTAAGTGCATCAAGACAATTTATAGAAGGCGATGTGCAGCATTGGTGGCATCCACCGGAGGGCAGGGGCGTTCGTACACGATGCTCAGATGATTTGCTATGGCTACCATTTGTCGTGTCCCGCTATATTACCGTTACCGGTGATTCAGATATTTTACAGGTACAAATTGGATTTCTTGAAAGCCGTACGTTATATGAAGGTGAAGACTCGCTATATGATCTACCTGTTTCTTTGAATGCCTCCGGAAATTTGTACGAGCACTGCGTTCGTGCTATAAAATATAGTCACCGATTTGGCGAACATGGTCTGCCGCTGATCGGTGCCGGCGACTGGAATGATGGAATGGATCGTGTAGGTCATCGGGGCAAAGGTGAAAGTGTCTGGCTTGCATTTTTCTTTTATGATGTACTTATAAAATTTTCAACTATAGCTGCAAATAATGGAGATAGTTTGTTTGCAGAGTCTTGCAAAAAAGAAGCTGCAACACTTCAATCCAACATCGAGAGATCGGGTTGGGATGGAGGATGGTATCGCCGTGCTTACTTTGATGATGGATCACCATTGGGTTCAAAAGAAAATACTGAATGTCGTATTGATGCTATTGCACAAAGCTGGTCGGTGTTGTCAGGCGCCGGAAGTGATGAAAGAAAAAAGATAGCAATGAATGCTCTTGATAAACATCTTGTCAAAAGAGATTTGAAAATAATCCAGTTACTCGATCCCCCATTTGATGCCAATGGGCCAAACCCAGGTTATATCCGCGGTTATGTACCCGGTGTAAGAGAAAATGGTGGACAATATTCGCATGCCGCTATCTGGACCCTTATGGCATTTGCGGCATTAAAAGATCGGGAAAAAGTCTGGGAATTGTTTAGCATGATACAGCCCCTGGGTCACGCATCGGATATGCAATCAATGAAAGTATACAAAGTAGAACCCTATGTAATAGCTGCTGATGTGTATGCAAACGAATCCCACAGAGGGAGGGGCGGCTGGACATGGTACACTGGTTCAGCAGGATGGATGTATCAATTTATCATTGGTTCCATGGTTGGGATCGAATTGAAAAAAGACCAATTACATTTTAACCCCTGTTTTCCTTCCGAATGGCTATCAATTAGAATAAAATATAAATATGGCGAGTCAACTTATCATATTGTCGTCTTCCAGTTAAAAGCAAGCGAGGAATCCTGGTGGAAAAGTGAAGCAGCCGAAGGGAAGGGAAATGCAATACAACTAATAGATGACGGTGGTGAACATAGATTTGAAGTACATGTTAAGTCTTGAACATTTTCATACATTTAAAGTGCGGGGCATTTCAGATATTCATTAATTTATGAAAACAATTGTTGCAGCCATATTTTTTTTATCCTGTAACTGCTATGGACAAAATTTGAAGACTTTTCACAACAAGGACATTCAGCTATTTTATGAAGAACACGGTAACGGGCCCGCTTTATATATTTTAACCGGTGGGCCAGGAGCTCCGCCGGAAGATCCTTCTTACCGGATCATTGATAGCCTGAAAATGTTTTATACCTGTGTACTCCTTCATCAAAGGGGTTCAGGAAAATCAAGGACCATTCCGATCAATGAGAAAACGATCAATATTAAAAGTTATCTGCAAGACATTGAATTGTTACGAAAAAAAAGAAATGACAAAAAAATAATTTTGATGGGAATGTCATGGGGTGGATTGCTTGCGATGAATTATACGGTTGTTTATCCGCAATATGTTTCAAAACTTGTTTTAATCTGTTCGGCGCCTCCTTCTTATAAGCTTTGGGATGTACTGTTTGATAATCAGTATACACGCCGCTCAACCGTCGAGCTTGATTCCATGGCGATGTTGAAAAACGTTTTTTCCATCAGGTCCAACAGAGAATTGGATTCTTTAAAAAGGGTTGATCCGACGAATAAGGAAGTTATTGCTTTTAAAAGATTTATTGCTATTCATGTGCGGGCAATGCATTATGAACGCCTGAAATTATCAGAGGGGTTTGATGATTTTTTTACAAATTTTAATTTTCAGCCTATCCCCTTTATTGATAACGAAATAATGCAAACAAAATGGGATATAACGGCTGACTTAAAAAAATTGAATGTCCCGGCCCTGATTCTTTATGGTCGTCAGGATGACCAGGGTGAGTCGACTTTTTACTTGCAGAAGGAATCTCTGAAAAACAGTAAAATGCATGTTATTGAAAAATGCGGTCATCTTGTCTGGGAAGATCAACCAGTGGAGTTTTATAAAACTCTTATGAATTATTTGACAGGAACAAAGAATTAATTGATCAAGCTTGTTGGATCTGCCAACCCATCAATTTTAATATTCTATTGGCGGG
>CBFGXP010000023.1:0-27638 GCA_965652775.1 uncultured bacterium | reverse complement strand
ATGAGTGAGGATGCACCCATAGGGAAATTCAGATTTTTACGAATATAGCAAGTGTAAATGAATTATGAACATGAGACTTATCAAGATAAAAACTGATCTCTATCCATAAAGCTCCTGGTGAATTGATTTCTTATCATAACCCAAGGCAAGAATTCTTTGTTTGGCTTCATCGATCATCACTTTCCATCCGCAAAGCAGGAATAAAGCTGGTTGTTTATTGGCGCATATCTCTTCATAAATTGGATGAACATAGCCGGTTCGGCCATCCCATTCCTCACGTGATAAAGTAGGGATGTAATGAAACTTTTCCAACTGAAGATTTTTCATTTCTTCATAATATAAAAGATCAGATCTTTTCCGGGTGCCGAAGATCAGGTAAATATTATTATGCGGTATGTTATGCAGCTTGATGTAGGTTGCCATGCTCCGGAAGGGAGCGATGCCTGTTCCCGTACAGATCATGATTATTTCCTTTTGCAGATCTTCTTCATCTAAGGTAAAAACTCCCTGCGGGCCACGTAGCGTGAGTTCACTACCTACATTTATGTTATTAAAAAGATATGTCGTTCCCAATCCGCCTTCAAGTAATACAATAACGAGTTCAACGATGTTTGTTCCATCGGGCCAGCTTGCTATTGAATAGCTTCTTATTCTTTTATTTGGTTTTTCGTGAATAGGAAGATCAAGCGTAATGAATTGCCCCGGGATAAAATCAAATTTTTCCAGTTCGGGAATTTGTATCCAAAACCGTCTTGTATTGTGTGTTTCATTTTCTATACGGATCACCTTACCGGTTCGCCAGGGTTGCAGCGCCATAAAAAAAATTTATTTAAAGTACAAAACAAACCGCAAATACAAAATGATGAATTCAGAAATTGAAAATGGACAAAATAAAAGCGGCGCCAAAGCACCGCCTTAAGCCTAATGGCAAGCAATCGAACTTTTAAAAATAAAAAAAAATCTGGTAGTGACAAATATATTTTACTGCCGTACATCAGGATTTAGTTCTTTCAGTCTTTTCATTGTAGCATAATGAGTTTGATTTTTCCAGGAATAGCGGATGACTAATTCATTTGTGCTTGCAAGTTGCCTCGTATAATTTGAATTGATCTTTTTACCCATGGTTTCTCCGGATGGATACACAAGTAATACTTTATTCTTTGTAGGTGGAACCATGATCGTAGTATCATTTTTATCCAACCCGGTAAAAATGATCTTTCTTACTGGCAGAACATTTATTGCTTCTGCTTTTATATCGTGTTGCACTCCGGAGATCCAAAGCGCAGTTATATTTATTTTTTCAGTCTTCGGAATTTCAAGATAGAACCAATAATTATAGTTTTGTTTTGGTTTTGTTTTAGGTGTTGATTGTATATCTCCATTTTCTTCGCTGATATTAATACCAGGTATACTTGCCTGTTTAAATCCATAGACCTTTTTTACCGGTGGTTTTACCTGTATAAAGCCTGAAAGAAAAATTACGGAAAGAATGATAGGTATAAAGGCTTTTGTCTTCATGTTTTTAAGATGCGATCCTGTAACTAATAACAGCAAAAGAACTGTTAAGAAAAAGCCCTCCTGGATGAGGGCTTTTCCTTATCGTATAATTTTTTGAACATGGCGGTATTTCCCGTTATCACTATAGATGCTTAATACATACGCACCCTTGGCAAAACGATTGATATTTATATTTCCGTTTTGGTAATTAGATTCCTGCCTGTAAATTTCCTGGCCCTTCATATTATATAATTGTACTGATATTTTTTTTACATCTGTTTTGTTGCCGGTCCGGTACTGAACAATATTATCACTTACGGTGGGATAGATCATCGTTATGAAATCTTTGTCATTAAGCACAGGATTATTAATGCCGGTAATGAGATTGGGAATACCAAGGAATGTATAATACAATCCATTGCCATGTGTGCCAACCAACAACACATTATCATCCGGGCGATAAGCAAGGGAGCTGATAACTGCAAAATTCAATGTTGAAGATCCATCACGTTGCCAGGTTGGAGAACCATTTGCCAACAATGTTATTCCCAGGTTCTCGACGGCAAATAAACCTGCCGCAGTTCCCACATAATACTCAGTGACTGCATTGCCGGAACCATCTTTTTTTACAGTGATCATACAACTGCGGGCTGATATATATCCTGAAGAATTTGTTCCGGCAAGATTGCCTTCCGCGACTCTCCATGTTGGCGTGGCGCTTTTTGCATCATTTGTCCATAAAATATTCGTCACATTATTCAGCGCTGCGCCGGCAGTTCTGCCGTAATTAGTGATCACTGCCATTATCTCGTTGTCATTATTTGGATTTACCGCTATGTCCTGCACATTGAGTCCTGTAATATCAATATTGGTAGGAGTGATTTCAACTGGTATAGCAGATGCTGCAGCATTTCGCGGATCATTAAGCCGGAATATCCTTCCATCAGTAGTCCCGAGATACATGGAATGAAGCGAACCATAATTACCACGACTAAAAGTAATAGCCCTGATCGCAATATTAGTTCCGTTACTTGAATTAACTGCGCTGCTAACACCGGTCAACTCAGTCCAGCCAGCTGAAGTTACCGTTGATGCACTTGTAGTACGGAAAATTCGGTTGAAGTTTATATAATAAAGATCTTCTGTGTTATCAGGATTGAGTTTGAAATTAGTGACAAACTCACCGAACTCGTTTGATGATCCAGGAAAAGGAGTCAACCCATTCGGACGAATTTCCGTTCCACTAAAGGAAGCCTGCAATAGCCCTCGACGGATGCTCCCCAGCTGAACAGCTGCGTATAAAAATTGAGTGCTGCCATTTCTTTTTGATATTCCTACGGAAGCACCATCTCCGCCAACGAGACGCCGGTGATTATTACTATCCTGCACAGCTACGCCTGTAATACCCGTTTTATCTCTGAATTGTGTTCCGTTGTCCTGCGCACCACCTGCAAAATTGTTAGCACCGGTTTCGGGGTCTATTGCTACACGATAATATTGTAGTGTTTGATAATTTTTTATAATGTTCCATGAAACGGGTTCAGCACCGCCGGTAGCGGTAATATTTGATGTTACCTGCAAACCTCCATCATTTGAACAGATAGCTTCATTAAAATTTGAAGGATTGAAAACTAAATTATGAATATCCGGATGGCTCCATTTATTCGGATCAGTTGGATTGGCTGATTGCCCATAAAAAGTCAAACTAGGTAAAGTATTTCCATATCCACCGATCCATGAAGTGGCAGCTGTTGAGGCAAAACCATTTGTCGAGCGATATAAGCTTGTTCCACCCAGAATTACAAAGTTCGGATCATTTGGTTTTACAGTTATAAATAGATCATATCCTCCTTGTATTGTGAACGGATCGGTTGCATCATGATCTCCACCCGGAAAATCAGGAACATTATTTGAAAGATTTGTCCAGTTGTTACCGGAAGTCATGTCAAGTTTAAAAAGATCAGCTTCTTTATTTCTTGCTGAACTTGTATTGGTAAGCCCATTCTCATACAAAACATAAAGTATGTTCTCATTTGATGGTGCCAATGCAAGCAATGTTCTTCTTGTGTCATAAAGATTAGATCCATTACTTACCGTAAAGGAATACGCATTTCCGCGCCATCCATCGACAGAATCAACGCCTAGTGTTTGTCCGCCTGCTAGTCTTGTCCAAGAGGATTGGTTTCCAGTTACAGAACGCCAAATACCTCTTAATGTAAATACGGGATTAGAACCCGAACAGGCTATATAAACTTTTCCTGTTGGTGAACATATAACATCCATTTGACCGTTTGCGCCAAAAGCAGAACCAATTGTAGCATTCGGTTCGCCAAATACCACCTGGAAATTGGCGCCACCATCAGTGGAACGAACAACACGACGATGACCTGCTACATATAAGTTGCCATTGGTCGGGTCAACAACGAGCCGATGAGCATAATCAAATGTATTATCGAATCTTTCGGGAACACCTGCTGGAAGAACAGCACCTCCTATATCGGTAATGGTGTTCAGTGGCAACCTGGTCCATGTGGCGCCATTATTTGTTGATTTTAAAATGCCATAAGCAAGGTATCCGGCCCCTATTGCATCCGCCGAACTGCCGACATATTCTCCACCACCGGCATACCATATATCCTGGTTTCCCGGTCTTGGATCCTGTGCGATCGTTGCTACATTATGAACTTCATTTGCCGGAGTAACATTTGTCCAGTTAGCTCCCCCATCAACCGATCTGAAAATTCCGCCACTAATACCGCCCGCAATTAAAACTCTGTTGGTAGTTCCATTGTATCTCACATCATAAGCAAGTGCTCTTGTTCTTCCTCCTTGATTGTTAGGACCGGCAGGGATATAATTGTTTTGTACGGTTAGTCTTGCAAGTGGCGATGAAGTATTTCTTTGAGGAATGGTTCTTGCAAATTCTAATTCCTGGTGACGGAGCCCAAACAACGCTTCCCCGGTTGTCGGATCTTTTATCATATCAGCTTCATATTTCCAGCGCAGGTAATGATGAGCCGCTTCGTCCTCTTCGTTTTCCTCTTCTGCTTCATGGATAAAATTTTCTTTAGCCGCGGGTTTACTTATTATTAATAAAGAACCAAATGCTACCAAAAAAACCAAAGCTAAAGAGACAATAACCCTTGTTTTCATAATTGACTTTTACAGTATGGCAATTTACTTAAATAAATGTTCCAGATATTTTTGTATTAAACCGAGGCCGGATTTTTATATTTTTGTTTTTCGGATGAGTGTACAGGTTTTGCTGAATGGGTTCATTAATTCCCCCCGCCTTTTTCAATTGGCGGACAGGCTCTCTTTTTCGCAACCTCAAAAGATTTATCTTGAAAACCTGCAAGGCAGCTCTCCTGAATTCTTTAGCGCCGCTATCTTTGAACATCCTTCCTGCTCACAGTTTAACCATCTTATCGTATTAAATGATGCCGAAGATGCCGCTTATTTTCATAATACACTTGAAAACCTGACCGGGGCACTGGATATCTTTTATTTTCCCGCTTCTTTTAAACAACGCAAAAATTTCGGGTTGCTGAATAGCAGTCATGTGATGTTACGTACAGAGGCGCTGACAAAAATTGCTTCACAACTAAATACATCCGGCTCTGTAAACAAAAAAGTGCTTGTTACTTATCCTGAAGGCTTGTTTGAAAAGGTTGTTGTGCCGGGTACCATTTCTTCCAATATCATTTTTATTAAAAATGGCGATACGCTTGATACAGGATCATTGCTGCTGAAGCTTGCCGATTTTGGTTTTGAAAGGACCGATTTTGTATATGAACCCGGGCAATTTGCGATTCGCGGCGGCATCCTGGACATTTATTCATTTGGAAACGAAAAACCATATCGCATTGAACTTTTCGGAAATGAAGTTGACTCAATAAGAATAGTAGATCCCGAAACGCAATTAAGTGAAAGGAAACTATTGCAGGTAAGCATTATTCCAAATATTGAAACACAGTTTGCGGATAAAGAAAAGATCTCACTGCTGGAATTTTTACCGGAAAATACTATTGTATGGATCAGGGATGAGGAATTGGTGTACGAAAGATTAAAGGATTCTAAAGAAGAGTTAGATTATTTTTTAGCTAATAAAAGCAATAGCGAAAAAATAAGAGACAACAGTGCTGATCAGTCAACGCAGGTCAATTTTTCCGGGACCGATTTCATTTCAGGGAATGAATTTAAGGAGCAATTAGGAAAGCGAACCTGTGTTTATTTTGAAAATGAACCAATCGATCATGTGTCTCTTACAATACAATCAAATACGAGGGTACAACCTGCTTTTAACCGGCGCTTCGATCTGTTGATCGAGGACCTGAAGAATTGGGAACAGAAAGGGTTTGACGTTTACCTGTTTGCAGAAAATCCAAAACAACTTGAAAGATTGCGCAGCATTTTTGAAGATTTGAAGGCTGAAATAGTTTTTAACCCGGTTACAGTTTCTATACATGAGGGATTTATTAATGAAGATCTCAAGATCGTTTGCTACACGGATCATGAAGTGTTTCAACGTTATCACAAGTACCGCGTAAAACAGGCATATAATAAAAATAAAGCACTCACATTACGGACACTTCGTGAATTACAACCCGGCGATTTTGTAACACATATCGATCATGGTGTAGGTACATTCAGCGGTCTGCAAAAGATTGAAGTAAATGGAAGACTGCAGGAAGCAGTCAGGATAATTTATAAAGACAGTGATATCCTTTATGTCAATATCAACTCGCTGCATAAGATCGCAAAATATACCGGTAAAGAAGGGACTGTGCCAAAAGTAAATAAGCTGGGAAGTGATGTATGGAATAAATTAAAAGATAAAACCAAAGCTAAGGTCAAGGAGATCGCATTTGACCTGATAAAGCTTTATGCAAGCCGAAAGGCACAACAAGGTTTTCAACATACACCAGATAATTATTTGCAAACAGAATTAGAGGCATCTTTTATTTATGAAGACACGCCTGACCAGGGCAAAGCAACTGCTGATGTAAAAAAAGATATGGAATCAGCTTCACCCATGGATAGGTTGGTTTGCGGCGATGTGGGGTTCGGCAAAACAGAGATCGCCATTCGTGCCGCCTTTAAAACATGTATTGATGGAAAACAAGCCGCTGTGTTGGTACCAACAACAATTCTTGCCTTTCAACATTACAAAACCTTTAGTGACCGGCTAAAAGATTTTCCTGTAACAGTTGATTACATCAACAGGTTCAAATCAGCGAAAGAAAAAAAGGAAACGTTGAAAAAATTAGAGGAGGGAAAAATTGAGATCATTATTGGCACACATGCGCTGTTAGGCAAAGATGTAAAGTATAAGGATCTTGGCTTACTTGTCATTGATGAAGAACAAAAGTTTGGTGTTGGTCACAAAGAAAAAATAAAAACCATTAAAACAACAGTTGATTGTTTAACATTGACCGCAACACCAATCCCACGAACACTTCAGTTTTCTTTAATGGGCGCCAGGGATCTGAGCATCATCAACACACCACCGCCGAATCGTCAGCCGATCCAAACCGAAGTGCATGTTTACAATGAGGACCTGATCCGTGATTCGATCTATTATGAAACCGAAAGAGGTGGCCAGGTATTTTTTATTTACAACCGTGTTATGGGTCTTGCAGAAATGGCTTCGATCATACAGGCTTTATGTCCTGACCTGAGTATTGGTATTGCACATGGCCAAATGGAAGGCCATGAACTGGAAAAACATATTCTTGATTTTATCGATAGAAAATACGATGTGCTTGTTTGCACCAATATTGTCGAAAGCGGTGTTGATATTCCAAATGTAAATACAATCATAGTTAACAATGCGCATCAGTTTGGTCTGAGTGATCTTCACCAGCTTAGGGGTAGAGTTGGACGGAGTAATAAAAAAGCATTTTGTTATTTATTGTCACCGCCGATGAGCACCCTGCCTGATGATTCACGGAAAAGGTTACAGACGTTGGAACAACATAGTGAGCTGGGCAGTGGGTTTCAAATTGCGATGAGGGACCTGGATATCCGTGGTGCCGGTAATATGCTCGGCGGCGAGCAAAGCGGTTTCATGGCTGATATCGGTTTTGAAACGTATCAAAAAATACTTGATGAGGCGATCCGTGAATTAAAAAGGACCGAGTTCAAAGAATTGTTCAAGGAAGAAATATCAAAGCAGGACGATTTTGTCCAGGATTGCACCATTGATACCGATTTGGAAATCCTTATTCCCGATGATTACGTGGAGAGCATCACCGAGCGATTATCATTGTATCAACGCCTGGATAATTCTGAAACCGAGGATGAACTACAACTAATGGCGGAAGAAATGAAAGATCGTTTTGGACCCTTGCCACAAGCAGTCAATGACCTTTTTATTACAGTTCGTTGCCGAAAGCTTGCAGTTGAGCTTGGTTTTGAAAAGATGAGCCTGAAAGATGAAACCCTACGCTGCTATTTTATCAATAGACCTGATTCCCCTTATTTTGAGTCACAAACTTTTCAGCAAATTCTTTCGTTTATACAAACAGGAACTAATAAAGCAAAGCTGAAGCAATCAGGCAGGTTATTCATTATGATTGTTGGTAATGTCCAGACAATGGAAGAAATGCACCGGTTCCTTGTTACGATGCACCGGTTTTGTTTTAATTGATCGGGCGCCTCAAGGTGATTTTACGAACCGGCTTTAGTAAAACACACCTGTTTTTTTTACGTAAATGTGTTATTTTTAAGACATAAATCTGGCTATGAGAATCCATCCAATTCCTATCACCATCCTGCTCTGCTTTTTTTCGATTGTCTCCGTTGGACAAAAAGATACAGTTACTGCATTGCAGCTTCGTAGCGGTAAATTTTTTACTGAAAAAAATGTCACCTCTCAAAATGTAAAAAGCTTTAATGAACGATTGCAGAAAGTAAACGGCAAATCATTTGCTGTCTTACAATTTGAGAAACTGCCTTCAGAAGAAAAGAAAAAGGAGCTAGCCTCGTCCGGTATTCAATTGCTTGAATATATTCCGGCAAATGCATATACAATTTGCATAACAAAAAATATCGATCATACGCTTTTAATAAATGCCGGCGTAATATCTATTCTTGAATTGTCACCGCAACAAAAGATGCATCCTTTGATGGCCAAAGGAAAATTTCCATCATGGGCTTTAAAAACCGCCGGAATGGTTGATGTATGGATCAGTTTTCCTAAAACAATCTCTTTTGATGAAATGAGAATTTTGCTGAGAGAAGAAATGATCGAGCTCACTTCAACTCATTACAGCCAGTATAATGTTCTTGGTTTAAGAATAATTCGCAACAGGCTTAATGAAATTGCCTCATTACCTTTTATTGAGTACATAGAGCCGGCGCCACATGGAGATCAAAATTTGAATTATCTCGGAAAACAAAATTCAAGGGGTAATGTTTTAAGTTCCGCAACAGTTATCGGAGGTTTCAACTTAAAAGGTGATGGCGTTGTAGTCGGTGTGGGAGATAATGCAGATCCGCAATATCATGTGGACTTCACAGGAAGACTGATCAATTTTGGACCATCGGGTTATTTTTATCATGGCACACACGTATACGGTACAGTTGGTGGTGGGGGTATTGTTGGGGAACAATATTCAGGATATGCGCCAAAATCTACAATAGTTGCCCAACGAATGTCCGGTATAATTGAACATGCTCCAACTTATGTTACGGATTATGGAATGGTGGTGACCAATAATTCCTATGGTGATGTGACAAATGATTGTGATTATATGGGCTACTATGATCTGTACAGTCGTATACTTGATCAGCTCGCAATCGTTGAACCAAATCTTCAAAATGTTTTTGCCGCAGGAAATGACGGCACCTTAACTTGTTTAAATTATCCTTCTGCTTTTCGTACGGTTTTAAGTGGTTATCAGGCTGCAAAAAATGTATTGACTATTGGAGCTACTGACAGAACAGGAACGGTTACAGCTTTTTCCAGCCGCGGGCCGGTAAGTGATGGGCGTACAAAGCCAGAATTGATGGCTGATGGTTTATATACAACATCAACAATTCCCGATGATTGGTATGGTCCACAACCAGGGACAAGTATGTCTGCTCCCGCAGTTGCCGGCGGACTTGTTTTGCTTTATGAGAAATACCGTTTGCAAAATGGTGGTGCCAATCCAAAAAATGGATTGATGAAGGCCCTAATATGTAATGGCGCTACTGACCTGGGTAATAACGGACCTGATTACACGTACGGATTTGGAGGAATGAACTTATTGCGTTCCGTGGATATGCTGAGCAATAACCGGTTTTATATTTCAACTATAAGTAATGGCGGAAACAACCCACATTCAATTTCAGTTCCTTCAAATATTGCGCAACTTAAAGTAACTCTTTATTGGAACGATCCTGCTGCCGTCGTGTTGGCATCGCAGGCGTTGGTAAACGATCTTGATCTTGAAGTGACGTCTCCTTCATTGGTTTTGCCTTATCGATTAGATACAATACCGGCGAATGTGAATAATAATGCCATTTCAGCTCCAGATCATATAAATAATATTGAACAAATCACGATTAATGCTCCTTCAAACACAACCTATACAGTTAATGTAAAAGGAACCGCTGTCCCTTCGGGAGCGCAGGAATATTTTGTTGTTTATGATATTATACCGATCGCCACAAAAATTGTATATCCTGTAGGAAATGAAACGTTGGTACCGGGAGAGACAGAGACTATCCAATGGGAATCTTATGGTAATCCCCTGAATACTTTTTTAGTTGAATATTCTATCGATAACGGCGCTAACTGGACAACGATCAACGCAGCAGTCGCTGCAGATATTCGCCGCCTCGATTGGATAGTACCTTCCGTACAAACAACGCAGGCATTAGTAAGAGTAACAAGGAATGGAACAAGTTATGTAAGTACAAGCTCTGCCTTTACAATTCTTGGAATGCCAGCTTTATCATTGTCGGCAACTCAATGCGAAGGATATTTTGGTTTTGATTGGACGGCTGTTACAGGTGCGACAGATTACGAAGTATTTCAATTGCGGGGGACCGAAATGATTTCAATCGGAACAACGACAACTACTAACTATATATTAAGCGGTTTACCGGCTGCTGCGGAATGCTGGGTTACCGTTTGTGCCAGGTTAAGCGGGCAGCGTGGCAGAAAAGCATATGCAGTAAAACGCATTCCAAATTCAGGAACTTGCAGCGGGACTATTTCGGATAACGATATTAAAATAGATTCAATTATTGCACCGGTTTACGGAAGGTTAAACACATCTACAGCGTTAACTGCAACTACTACAGTTTCTGCAAGAATTAAAAATCTTGATGATGCAAATGTCACCAGTTTTAAAATGCGATATTATATTGGAGTTACGTTAATTGTAGAAGATGTTGTTTCGGCAACTATTGCACCCGGCAGCACCTACGTCCATAATTTTTCATTACCATATGATTTTTCAACCGCAGGCGATTATGTTTTGAAGGTAGAAGTTGAAAATACTACAGGCGTTGATCCCGTCAGTATTAATAATGCTATCACCGATACAATACGGCAATTAAATAACGATCCTATTGCACTGCCCTTTACTGATAATATTGAAGCGGCGGTGTCCCGTCAGTACTATCAGGATCGATTTGGGGTTGCAGGTATCGACCGGTATGATTTCACAAATACAGACCCATTGGGCAGGTTAAGCACTTTTATCAATAGTGGGATGGCATATTCAGGCGCAAGGTCACTTATCATGGATTATAATGGTTGGAATGGTGGCATTGGAAGCAACAATTTTGTCTACGGAACTTATAACCTCAACGGTATAAACGCCGCAATAAAAGATATACGGCTTGATTTCCAGTTTAAATCTCATGGTGATAGTGTGATAAATGCCAATAATAAAATCTGGATACGTGGCGATGATACAAAACCCTGGGTAGAAGCTTTCACGCTTTCTTCTAATGGAAATATACCTGGAGTTTTTAAACGTACGCCCAGCCTTGAATTGTCAGACTTGTTGATCGCTGCCACGCAGAACTTCAGCAGTAGTTTCCAGGTTCGGTTTGGACAATTTGGGATCGTTCGTATCAATGATAATGATGGTTTCCAGGGACACAATTTTGATGATATCCGGATATATGAAGCCATTGATGATATACAACTTATCAGTGTTGACGAGCCGATGAATAATAGTTGTGGCTTAAGTAACGCAACCACTTTAAAGGTCACCATAAGAAATTCATCGATAAATTCAATCAGCAATATACCTGTAAGGATCGTAGTGGATGGCGGTACGGAGGTATTTGAAATCATTGCGGGACCTCTTGCCGCAAAATCAACCGCTCAATTTCAGCTTACAACTACTGCCAACCTTACTGCATTCGGTGATCACACCATCTTAATAAACGTTCAATACGGCACTGATAATTTTAGGGATAATGATACAGTAAGGATAAATGTCTTTAATGCTCCTTTAATAACAACATTTCCTCATGTTGAAAACTTTGAAACTAATAATGGTTACTGGCGAAGTTCAGGCATAATTAATTCATGGGCATATGGTGTTCCGGCTGCAAGCAAGATCAATAAAGCAGCCAGTGGCACAAAAGCATGGAAAACGAATTTAACAAGCAACTACCTTAACCAGGAAATATCTTATCTGTATTCACCATGCTATAATATTTCCGGGATGACAAACCCAACATTGAGTTTGAATATTGCGCTTGATCTTGAAGATTGTGGTGGTGTGTTCTGTGATGGCGCCTACATCGAATATTCAGGAGATGGCATTACCTGGAATCGTCTTGGCGATGTTGGTACAGGAACTAATTGGTATGATAAAGATTATGGTGGGGGAAATAAACTTTGGAGTGTGCAGGATTATACAAGATGGCATGTTGCGACAACTCCATTGCCCACCGGTATTCCTGTAATAAGATTCAGGGTTGTTGTTGTAGCAGACCCTTTCGTGAGTTTTGAAGGAATCGCCATTGATGATGTGCATGTGTATGACAATACAATGGGAGTTTATGATGGAATTACAATGGGATCGCCGGTTTCACAAAACGTTACCGGTGGAACAACCTGGATAAATTTTGTTTCGGGAGGCAAACTTATTGCCTCAGTCCAACCGAATAATCAAAATCTTGGCAATACAGATGTACAGGCTTATATAAATACGGGCGGAGTTCGTAACGACGGCAACCAGTATTATCATGACAGGAATATAACCATTAAACCGGCGAATACCACTTTAAGTGATTCTGTTACGGTTCGTTTTTATTTTTTGGATACAGAAACTGAAAATTTGATCAACGCCAGTGGTTGTCCTGCTTGTACCAAGCCGTCAATGGTAACAGAGTTGGGGGTAACAAAATACTCCGATCCTGATGATAATTTTGAGAATGGCAATCTTGCAGATAATATCCAGGGAATATTCAGCTTTCTTAGCGCCGATTGGAATTATAAGATACCATTTGATAAAGGTTATTATGTAGAATTTAAGACTAAAGATTTCTCTGAATTCTGGCTAAACAATGGCGGCGTTGACAAGCAAACTCCTTTGCCTGTAGAATTGGTAAGTTTTACCGCAAAAAGGAAAGACAGTAGGGATGTGCTGGCAGAATGGAAAACTGTCTCAGAACAAAATGTGAGTCATTTTGAATTGGAGGTTGCAAAAGGGAACAATGATTATCAAAATGGCCGGTTCGTGAAAATTGGCGAAGTGTTGAGTCCCGGTAATTCAAATTCGGAAAGAGATTACAGTTTTGTGGATGTGGAACTGGGTAAAACAGGGGTTCGATATTACCGGCTAAAAATTGTTGATCGGGATAACACGTTTGTTTATTCACCTGTTCGGCCAATTGTTTTCAATAGTGAAATACAGTGGCAGGTTTATCCAAATCCATCCAATGGTATATATAATTTAATTTTTCAATTAGGGCAAAACGAAACGGCAAATGTCAAGGTGTACGATGTGAATGGAAGGCAAGTAAAACAAATGAATCTTGCTGGTAATGGATTTGTTCAAAAAACACAGGTTGATTTGAAAGCCGCAAAATTTGCGTCTGGAGTTTATCTGCTCCTGGCCGAATCAGGTGATAAGGAATATAGCATAAGATTGATAAAACAATAAAAAGAAAGGGGCTCACAAGCCCCTTTACTATTTTTGCGCTACTAATTACCATCCTTGTTTTGCAATACCAGCCTTTATCGCCGCCATTGCCTTTTCTTCATTTACCAAAGTGGTCAGCTTATTTCCCTTACCATCGTGCCCCTGCACCATATAGGCGCCTTTGGCAGTTTTGGTGATCACCGCGTCCATGACCGGAACTCCTTTTTCTTTGGTTTTTACATTGTAGGCTGTAAGTTGTACTTCGCTCATTTTATATAGGTTTTTGATTAGGAATCCCTGAAATTAGGACTTTTACTGCTTTTGGCTTTAAAATTTCAGTGTAAGAAATAAAAAAGCCCCTTCTATAAGGAGCTAATCTATTTATTTTTAAATACTTAAAATCAAACATCAATTTTAGCGTATCGAGCATGACTTTCGATAAATTCTCTTCTTGGGCCCACTTCATCACCCATTAACATACTGAAGACACGATCTGCTTCGGCGGCACTTTCTATAGTTACCAGTTTCAATGTTCTGGTGTCAGGGTTCATCGTTGTGTCCCAAAGCTGCGTTGCATTCATTTCTCCTAAACCTTTGTAGCGCTGAACATTTACGCTGTCGTCTTTCCCGCCACCAATTTTCTCTACAGAGGCCTTACGCTGTTCTTCTGTCCAGGCATAGGCCTGCTCTTTCCCCTTTTTTACAAGGTAAAGTGGGGGCTGTGCGATGTAAACAAATCCTTGTTCTACAAGCTCGGTCATATACCGGTAAATAAACGTCAGGATCAAGGTTGCGATATGGCTTCCGTCCACATCGGCATCAGTCATGATGATCAATTTATGATAACGAAGTTTTACCAGGTTTAATGCCTTTGGATCTTCGGTCGTGCCGACGGTTACTCCCAAAGCTGTATACATGTTTCTGATCTCCTCGTTTTCGTAAATCTTATGTTCCATTGCCTTCTCTACGTTCAAAATTTTTCCGCGCAAGGGAAGAATGGCCTGGTAGCTTCTGTCCCGACCTTGTTTGGCCGTACCGCCGGCGCTATCACCCTCGACAAGAAATAATTCACACCTTTCAGGATTTCTATCTGAACAGTCTGCAAGTTTTCCAGGCAATCCGCCACCACTCAAAACTGATTTCCTTTGAACTAATTCCCTCGCTTTTCTTGCTGCCGCTCTTGCCTGTGCCGCAAGAATCACTTTATTTATGATGCTCTTTGCTTCTCTTGGGTTTTCTTCAAGATAAGCTTCCAGCACCTTTGAAACAGTAGAATCAACTACACCCATCACATCACTGTTCCCGAGTTTTGTTTTGGTTTGACCCTCAAATTGTGGTTCGGGAACTTTTACTGAAATGATCGAACTAAGTCCCTCACGAAAATCATCGCCTTCAATTTCAACTTTGGCTTTTTCAAAAAGTCCTTGCTTGTCACCATAGCTCTTAAATACTCTTGTTAACGCACGGCGATATCCAGCTACATGCGTTCCACCTTCTATCGTGTTAATGTTATTGACGTAAGAATAAACATGTTCATTAAAAGAATCGTTGTAGATCATCGCTACTTCCACTACAACATTTGTTGCTTCATCGCGACCTTCTACAAATATTACTTTTGGAAGAAGTGGATTCCGTCCTGCATTTTTATCCAGCATCTCAACAAACTCAACAATTCCACCTTCGCTATAAAATGTCTTTGTGTAAGTGCCATTTTCCTCTTCTTTTTCGCGAAGATCATTTAGGATGATACGGACGCCTTTATTCAGGAATGAAAGTTCACGAAGCCTGGCTTCCAAAATATCTTTTTTATAAACTGTCACGAGGAAGATGCTGTCATCAGGCCAGAAACGAACTGTCGTTCCCGTTTTATCACTTGGGCCAATTTCACGAACAGGATATTGAGGTATTCCGATCTGATAGTCCTGCTCAAACTTTTTTCCTTCACGGCAAACTTCAACATGAAGATTTTTACTTAACGCATTTACACAACTCACCCCAACACCATGCAAGCCACCGGAAACCTTGTATGAATTCTTATCAAATTTGCCACCGGCATGCAGTACCGTCATAACCACTTCTAATGCACTTCTTTTTTCTTTGCTATGCATTTCTGTTGGAATACCCCGGCCATCGTCTTCTACAGAAACAGAATTATCTTCATGAATTGTAACGATGATATTTTTACAATAGCCGGCTAACGCTTCATCAATTGAATTATCGACAACTTCATAGACGAGATGATGCAATCCTTTTTCACTTATATCCCCGATATACATTGCCGGACGTTTGCGAACGGCTTCCAGTCCTTCTAAAACCTGGATACTGTCAGCATCGTAACCGTTATTTGCAAGGGCAGTTTTTGCTTTAATTTCTTCGCTCATAAATTGATAAAATCCTCCTTGAAAGTGAGTAAAAACAAATGCCTGCGAATGTACGTAAATAAGCCCTCTTAAGGGGATTTATAAAGCTATTTTTTGAGTAATTTTTAGCACTGAAGTGGATAAAAATAAAGGCAGAAAAAGCGGCTTTTTCAGCCTTGAAAAAAGTGTTATTAGTATCAGGAATTTCGTTTCACGATCTGCGCCACAAGATCGGCTTCCGTGCAAACTTTATTGCCAACATATACGGTACCTTTCATTTCACATATACCCCGGCGGATAGGTCCTGAGAGCTCCATTTTTAAAAGCATGGTATCTCCCGGTTTTACCATTTGCTTGAACTTGCAATTATCGATCTTGAGGAAATAGGTATCGTAAAGGCCTTCAGGACTCATGTTCATTGCCAATATACCCCCACATTGCGCCAATGCCTCTACCTGCAACACTCCCGGCATTACCGGATTCCCGGGAAAGTGACCCTGGAAAAACCATTCATTGAAAGTCACATTTTTAATACCCACAATATGGGTGTCACTTAATTCGATGATCTTATCCAGCAACAGGAACGGGTAACGATGCGGTAATTTTTTTTCAATATACGCAAGATCAAA
This sequence comes from uncultured bacterium, assembly GCA_965652775.1. Lineage (GTDB taxonomy): Bacteria > Bacteroidota > Bacteroidia > Chitinophagales > Chitinophagaceae > VBAS01. The sequence continues at coordinate 11,048 of CBFGXP010000023.1, read as the reverse complement.
AACGGCAGGGCGGGTAGGATCATAAACAGGAACACCGCGGGTATGCTTATTCTTTTTTATGTATTGCTTTATTTTCCTGGCAAACTCTACATTGCTGCTATGGCCAGGTCTGTTTGCAATGATCTTTGCTTTAATCGGATAACCAACCAGTGCAAGGTCCCCGACAACATCCAATAATTTATGACGGGCTGGCTCGTTGGGAAAACGCAGCTCAAGGTTGTTCAGGTAGCCTTCGCTTTTTACTTCGATCTTATCTTTTTTAAATATTTTTTTCAATCGTTCTATTTCAACCATGCCTACGGGTTTATCTACTACAACTATGGCATTATTTACGTCACCCCCTTTAATGAGATTATTGTCAAGCAACATTTCCAATTCATGTAAAAAACAAAAAGTGCGGCATGGTGCTATCTCGGTTTTGAAGTCTGCCATATTTTTCAGACTCGCATGCTGTGTACCAAGTACCGGTGAATTAAAATCAATTAAAGTGGTAACGGAATACTCCGGTGCCGGCATTGCAACCATATCAACCCTTTTCTTTTCATCTTGCAGGTAAATATTTTCATCAATGCAATACCATGTTTTTGTTGCATCCTGTTCAGCTATTCCTGCTTTTTCAATAAGATCAACAAAAGGCTCACTGCTACCATCCATGATCGGCATTTCAGGTCCATTCACCTCCACCAGGCAATTATCTATACCCATTCCAACCAATGCAGCAAGCACATGTTCCACCGTACTAACTTTAGCGCCATTAACTTCAAGCGTTGTACCGCGGCTGGTATCGGTTACGAGATCACAATCAGCTTTAATTGTTGGTTTACCAGGAAGATCGATACGTTGAAACTGAATACCAAAACCTGGAGTGGCTGGTTTAAGAGTAAGGTCAACAAGAATACCGGTATGCAGACCTGTACCTGAAATACTAGCCTCAACATTTATAGTATGTTGCTTATCAGGATTGAATTGGGCAGCCATATTCTCAGCAGTATATTTCTTATTTTCTGTGGATGAAATCATGCGGGCAAAGATACAGTTTGAGAGGGAAAATGGAGATTTATGTAAGCAGCATTTGGAATTCTTATCAACATCCGTTGCGATGTACAGCCTGCACTGAGCAAGCTGAAGGGTTCAGTGTTTGGTAATTCTACTTAACAATAAAATCAGGAAACTTTTTCGCTCATCAATTGCTTCACCAATGCTTCTAACTCTTTAATTCTTTTTTCCAATTCAGGTAATTTGCGGCTGATGGCCTGGCTCCGAAGTGCAGAAGTATAATCATGGGCGGGTGAACCCGTAACAGCTTTGCCGGCTTCTACAGATTTACTTACACCACTTTGAGCATTGATCTTTGCGCCGTCACCAATATTTATATGACCAACAATTCCAACCTGTCCACCGATCATTACACCTTTTCCAACTTTTGTGCTCCCACTAATTCCACTCTGTGCTGCAACAACAGTACTGTCTCCAATCTCTACATTATGGGCAATTTGTATCAGGTTATCCAACTTGGCCCCTGATCGTATGATCGTAGAACCAATCGTTGCACGGTCAATCGTTGCATTTGCGCCAATCTCAACATTATTTTCAACAATAACATTGCCTATCTGTGGGACTTTTTGAAAACTACCATCCGCTTGCGGAGCAAAGCCAAAACCATCACTTCCTATCACCGCACCCGCATGAATGATCACATTATTTCCAATAACACAATCATGATAAATCTTTACACCCGGATGAATGATTGAATTGTCTCCAATTTTTACATTATTACCAAGATAGACATTGGGGTAAATTTTCGTCCCATTTCCGAGCTTCACATCATCGCCCAGATAAGCAAAGGCACCGATAAAAACATTCTGACCATAAGAAGCCGAAGATGAAATATAAGCTGGTTGCTGCACACCGGTTAGTTGCTGCTGCATCATTTGCTGATAGGTACTTAACAATTTTGCAAAGGCGGTATAAGCATCAGGCACACGGATCAAGGTTGCTCCAACAGATTGTTTTAATTCCAAACCATCATTGATAATAATAACGGATGCTTTGGTGCTGTATAAATATTCTTCGTATTTGGGATTAGCTAAAAAAGCAAGCTGACCATTTTGTGCTTCTTCGATCTTTCCAAATGAATTGACAGATGCATTTGCATCGCCCTCGGTCTTGCCATTGATAAGTGCTGCGATCTGTAGTGCTGAAAAAGTCATTGAGTTTAACTTTTGGCTTATAGCTTTTAGCCGCTAGCCACACAAAATTTGCTAATGGCTAATAGCTATCTGCTAACGGCTATCTTAAATAACAAATGTACTGTTTTTTAACCGGGCTGGAGAGATGCTGATGGATCAGGGCATTGTCAACATTTGAAATATCTTTTACACTTCCATCTTTAAATAAAATATTTATTCTCTCATCTGCCGGGTTGTACGTTGTGTTTATTGCTTCACCCGTGAAAACGAAATAATCTGCTTCTTCATTGCTGATGGAGAAACGCTTCATCAGTTCTTTTTTCTTTTCATTAACAAATGAAGCATCAAATGAATCAGCCTGCAATTTTACTTTATAGAGTTTGCGATCAACCAGTCCCCGGCAAAGTGTTGACAGGATCTTATCCGGGTGGTCCATCCATTTTTTGACTGTTGCCATCACATCAAAATCATCAAGATTGCAGAATGTATCAAGATGTTCTTGGGTTCTATGATTAGCAGAAGGATTTTGCAAAAAATAATTTAATGCTGACGTTGCTGCTTCTGTCTTTGAACCAGCTGTGATCAGTTCCTTTGCCCGTTGAATTATCTTGACCAGCATCATTTCAGCGCTAAGTACAGTTTTATGCAAATAGACCTGCCAGTACATAAGTCGGCGTGATACTAAAAACTTTTCAATTGAATAGATTGCCTTTTCTTCAACCATCAATTCGCCATTATGAACAGTTAGCATTTTAATGATACGATCGTACCCGATAACACCTTCTGATACGCCGGTGAAAAAGCTATCACGGGTGAGGTAATCCATCCGGTCGACATCTACCTGCCCGGCGATCAGCTGGTATAAAAATTTTTTTGGATAGTTATTGGTAAAAATATCAATGGCTGTTTGCAGTTGTCCATTGAATTCTTTATTCAGTACTTTCATGATCAGGATTGAAAGAGCTTCATGATGCACATCATTGATCAATTCTTTTTCGAGAGTATGTGAGTAAGGCCCATGGCCGATATCATGGAGAAGAATTGCAACTTTTGCACCTAATTCTTCCTCACGGGTAATTTCAATGCCTTTACTTTTCAGCTCCTGCAGCGCATTACACATAAGATGGTAAGCGCCGAGCGAATGATGTAATCTTGAATGGACGGCACCGGGATAAACAAGATGGGCAAAAGCCATTTGATAAATTCGACGAAGCCGTTGATAGTAAGAATGAGCAACAATATCCAGTATTAGTGGATGATCGATAGTAATAAAACCATAAACGGGATCGTTGATTATCTTTCTGGTGCTTGACATGTTGCTTTTTTGTTAAGGCAAGGCGGCAAAACTACAATAGCTGAAGTTATTAAACTAAATTTGAACTCCTCCATGCTTGCTGAGTAGAATTGTTGCGAGACGACGCAACAGGAGCTAAATAGTAGCAAGGAAGCTGAGAACATAATAAAAACCACGACCAAAAACACAAACAAACAAGAATGGCATTAGCAAAAATTCTCTGGGTGGATGATGAAATAGAAAGTCTGCAATCACAAAAACTTTTTCTTGAAGGCAAAGGCTACGAGGTACAAACCTTGACAAATGGATTTGATGCGATCGATTATGTAAAAGAAAATCCTGTTGATGTTGTATTGATCGATGAAACGATGCCGGGCATTACCGGGCTTGAGACACTTGCAAAGATCAAAGAGGTGAGCCAGCAAATACCGATCGTACTGATAACTAAAAATGAAACGGAAAACCTGATGAATGATGCCATCGGTTCCCAGATCAGTGATTACCTTATAAAGCCAGTAAACCCTAACCAGGTACTACTGAGCTTAAAGAAGATCCTTGATAATAAGAGATTGGTCGCTGAAAAAACCACAACAGCATACCAGCAGCAATTCCGTAATCTCTTTATGGCGCTGAACAGCAGCCCGGATTATAACGAATGGATGGAGATCTATAAAAAGCTTGTCTATTGGGAACTGGAGATGGAAAAAAGTGATAGCCCGGAAATGCAGGAAGTGTTACAGGCACAAAAGAGTGAAGCGAATACAGAATTTTTCAAATTTATTTCACGCCATTATTCGTCATGGGTGAAACCAAAAAGTGGCGATGGCCCCGTAATGTCACATACCTTGATGCAGTTTAAAGTGCTGCCTCATTTGGAAAAAGGAACACCTTTATTTTTTATCCTGATTGATAATCTTCGGTTCGACCAGTGGAAAGCCATTCAACCGATCTTTTCGGAAAGTTTCCGCATTTTGGAGGAAGATAGCTTTTACAGTATTCTTCCTACAGCGACACAATATTGCCGAAATGCAATTTTTGCAGGGATGCTGCCTGTTGATATTGAAAAGCAATTCCAGGTGCAATGGAAGAATGATGATGAACAAGGTGGAAAAAATCTGCATGAAGAAGAATTTTTCAGGGCACAATTAAAGCGGCTAGGTAAAGGAGATCTGAAAGTTTCATACACCAAAGTGCTGAACAACCAGGCAGGACTTGATCTGCAAAATAATATTCATAACCTGATGAACAATGATCTGAATGTTATCGTGTACAATTTTGTTGATATGCTTAGCCATGCAAGAACGGAAATGGAAGTATTAAAGGAGCTGGCCAGTGATGAAATGAGTTACCGGAGTATTACAAAAAGCTGGTTTGAGCATTCGCCGCTTCACCAGGCGCTGAAGAAGATAGCTGATAAAAAACTAAAAATTGTTTTAGCTACCGATCACGGAAGTGTGAAAGTAAAGACTGCCTATAAAGTAGTAGGCGATAAACAAACTACTACTAACCTTCGTTATAAACATGGCCGTAATTTAAATTATGAACCAAAAGAAGTGCTTGCTTTCCGAGATCCGAGAGAAGCGGGGTTGCCGGTTCCAACCGTCAATTCATCGTTCATCTTTGCAAAAGAAGATGGATTCTTATGTTACCCCAATAATTACAACTATTATGTGAATTATTACCGGAATACTTTTCAGCATGGGGGAGTGAGCATGGAAGAAATGATAGTGCCGGTGATTAAGATGCAGAGTAAGTAAACCCCCTGTCCCCCTAAAGGGGGAACTAAGATTTTTATTCTCCCACAGTTGTGGAAAATAAATAATGCGAAAACTATTTCTTATGTTAGTTTCGCATCAGTAAAGAATTTTCAATTTTTAAACTATAACTCCCCTTTAGGGGCTGGGGGTATGAAATACACACAAACTACTCTTGATAAACTAGAAACGATTGTAGAAGAAGCCGGGTATGTACTGCGATATGAAAGAGGCACTTTCCAAAGTGGCTATTGCATACTCGAAGAAAGAAAAGTTGTTGTGTTAAATAAGTTTCTCCAATTGGAAGGTCGCATTAACACGATGCTTGACCTGATACCACAACTGGAAATAAACACAGAATTGCTCACCGAAGAATCGAGAAAACTTCATGCTGATATCTTATCAAAATTTCATGCCGAAGAAAAATAGGATCTAAACCTCAGGTCAACTTACTTCATACCTCGTTGTTCGTATTTTTGTTTGGTGACCTGTCCTCCGCTTAAAATAACTTTTCTTGGTTCCGGCACCAGCGCTGGTGTTCCTATGATCGCTTGCGGCTGCGATGTATGTACATCAACTGATAAAAAAGATAACCGGTTAAGACCAAGCATTATGGTGCAATCACCAACTACCAGCTTTGTAGTTGATACTACACCGGATTTTCGCTACCAAATGTTGCGGGAGAAAGTGAAAAAACTGGATGCGGTTCTTTTTACTCATCCGCATAAAGATCATATTGCGGGTCTTGATGATGTAAGGGCATTTAATTTTTTTTATAAGCCCGTGATGGAGATCTATGCAAATTCATTAACCGAGGAAGCGATCAAGAGAGAATTTCCTTATGCTTTTGCCGATAAAAAATATCCTGGCGTTCCGGAAATAAATCTGAATACAATCACTAATGAACCATTTATGATCGGTGATATTCCCATTCAACCCGTAATGGTTTGGCATTTAAAAATGCCCGTACTTGGTTTTCGTTTTGGGAAATTTACATATATCACGGATGCCAACCGCATCGAAGAAAATGAAAAGGAAAAGATAAAGGGAAGTGAGGTGCTTGTTTTAAATGCATTGCGAAAGCAACATCATATTTCTCATTTTACATTAGTTGAGGCAATTGATGTAGTGCAGGAATTGAAGATCCCCAAGGCATATTTTACGCATATTTCACATCAGCTTGGCCGGCATAAAGAAGTTGAAGCTGAACTGCCAGCTGGAATTCATTTGGCGTATGACGGGTTGGTACTTCAGTTCTCTTAAAACAACAGTTTGAGGCTAACAAGTGTTAGTATTTGATAAATCTCCCTTATCTTGCAGCGCCAAGAAATATTTGAGGTCTTATTTAAAAGTTTAACAGAAAGGATATGAATTTTCAGCCAAATGAAATAACACTGCATATAGCACAAACCGCAAAGGATTTTGCCCAGCAATTTATTAAGCCACATGTAATGGAATGGGATGAGTCCCAGGAATTCCCTGTGGAATGTTTTAAGCAGATGGGAAAGTTAGGACTGATGGGTGTATTAGTGCCCGAGAAATTTGGAGGTGCCGGTCTAAGTTATTTTGAGTATAAAATCATTATTGAAGAGATATCAAAAGTCTGCGGCTCTATTGGATTGAGTCTTGCCGCACACAATTCACTTTGCACTGGTCATATTCTAAGTTTTGCAAACGAAGAGCAAAAGAAAAAATATTTGCCAAAACTTGCATCAGCGGAATGGATAGGCGCATGGGGGCTTACTGAACCTGGAACCGGCAGTGATGCAGGCAACATGAAATGTGTTGCAGCTAAAGAAGGAAATGATTGGGTGATCAACGGCACAAAAAATTGGATTACTCACGGTAAAAGTGGCGACGTAGCAGTAGTGATCTGCAGAACAGGCGAACCAAGAGCAAAGAATAATGCAACAGCATTTATCGTTGAAAAAGGAACTCCGGGTTTTAGTGGTGGTAAAAAAGAAAATAAACTGGGAATGCGTGCAAGCGAAACGGCAGAAATGATATTTGATAATTGCAGGATCCCCGACACGAATCGTTTGGGGGAAGTGGGAGATGGATTCAAGCAATCGCTGAAGGTTCTGGATGGTGGAAGAATATCAATTGCATCACTTGCCCTGGGAATTGCAAAAGGTGCCTATGAAGCAGCGTTGAAGTATTCACAGGAACGCTACCAGTTTGATCAACCTATTTCAAATTTCCAGGGAATATCTTTTAAACTGGCTGATATGGCTACTGAAATTGAGGCCGCAAACCTGCTAATACTGCAGGCATGTGATCTGAAGGATAGAGGAGAGCCTGTAACCAAAGCTTCGGCAATGGCTAAATATTATGCAAGTGAGGTAGCAGTGAAAGTGGCAACTGATGCTGTCCAGGTCTTTGGAGGTTATGGCTACACAAAAGATTTTCCTGTTGAGAAATTTTATCGTGATTCCAAACTATGCACTATCGGCGAAGGAACAAGTGAGATACAAAAGATCGTTATCTCAAGAGAGGTCCTGAAAACCTAACGATATTTATCTGTGATGGTATAACAGATACGATCTGTGATCTTATAAAATTCCTGTCCTTTTATCTTTCGAATTTTTTTGGTGCGCCTGTTGTCAAGCAACCTGCCTTTCTCGTCAAAGGATTGTGGCGTTCGGAAATAGCCCAATGCGATATACTTTGGAGGGGAAAATAAATAACGGATGGTGACAGGCTTAATACTCAGGTATATTAATTGCTGCGGCTGATCATTTACATAGTAGTCCACACTATTGATCCATGTAACTTTCGTTTGTTGCATTTTCCGGATCAAATAATAAATGCCGATCGTATCATAATTGTATTTAATCAAACTATCAGCTAGTCGTTTTTCATTAAAATTAAATTCGTAGATCCTTGTTAACGAGTCAGAGATCATTTCGATTGAGATTATGTTCAATTTTTTATCTGTGAAAGCAATCGCAAAAGGTTTCCTGGCATTTAGTTTTTCATAACGGCTTTCTATGCTGTCAACAGTTTCCTTTTTCTCCTGGTAGTAATTGTTTGAAATGATCTTCGTGCTGCATGATGAAGTCAGCAGTGAATAGGTAATAAGGATAATAATCAGGTGACGGATCATTTCTCAATAGTTATAATACCAAAGATTATTTTTTTTAATGTACCGGAACTGATCTGGAGTTCTGTTTCGCCGCCATAATCCCAATAACGAAGAGTTATCGTATTGTTTTCTTTACTTATTTGCCGCAGGATAATAAAGTGAGTGGGAATGGAAAATTTTATCTTATCATGATTCTTTTTATGAATCATCCGGTTGTTGATATACAGACTAATGATATTACTGTCAATTCTTTTTTGTAAATAGGTATACGGATCTTTGACCCATGGTTTTATCAGGTCACTGCCAACCGCTTTAACGTGCACACCGCACATCTTATTTACCATTCGATCGAACTTGGATAGGTTAGTAGCAGCCCAAAATGTATTTTCATCTCCTGTATGAAATTTTTTATTAAAAAAATTAAGATAGCCTTTGAATTTATCCGCCAGGACGAGGAACCACATTTGTTCAGCATGCCTTATGTCCAGCACGCCTTTGAATTGCAGTGTACCGGCAGCATTCATTACAACGCTGGAAGGTTTGAAATGGTTATTATTAAAAGTCGCTTCACCCTTATCATACAGGTCATTCATGAATTTGACATAGCTTAATGGATCTTTTGCCATTACCAGGTAAGAGAGTGCTCCGTAGGCACAAAAATTTGTACTACGACCCGGGTAAAAACTTTTAGGATTTTCCAGGTTCAATTTCAGATTATCATAAAACAATCTTGGTTTTACATTCGGCCAAAAACCACTTTCCTTTGATTGATCTATCTTTTCAAGGAATTCAAGCGCTTCTTCTTTTGTAGATCGTTCCGGAAAATTTCCGGCACGGCTTTCCACGAAAAAAAAGGATAATAATAGAATGAGGTAGAAGATAAGCTTGTTACGGATACGCAATTTTTTTAGTTGACTATACAAATATCAGACCCATTGTTGAATTTATAGCAAAGTAAAACCCCGATTATTATCGGGGTTTATTGATTAGAAAGGTCTTGCCTGTTGGTGTGCTGGTTGCCAGAATTGTTCCGGGATTGGTTTCTTTAATAAATATTGATAATAAAAATTATATGCTTCTGTCCTGTTATGTTCGCCTTTTGCACGGTTGTTACCCCCTATACCATGTCTTTCTCCGGGATAAAGCATGAATTCAAAATGCTTTTTCAGGTCTTGCAGTTTATTTACAAGCACCAAACTATTTTGCATATGGACATTGTCATCTGATGTACCATGTACAATTCGCAACATCCCTTTCAGCCTGTCTGCATAGGTCATTACCGATGTTGTTTTGTATCCTTCAGGGTTTTCCTTTGGTGTATCCATATAGCGTTCGGTATAGTGGGTGTCATAAAACTGCCAATCAGTAACGGATGCATTTGCTATCCCATGAGTAAACACATCGGATCCGTAGGTTAATGCCATACAGGTTATATATCCTCCAAAACTGCCGCCTGTAATTGCAAGCCGGTTGCCATCAACAAAAGATTTTTCTTTTAACCATTTGCCACATTGCATGTAATCTTCAATTTCATATTTACCCATCTGGCGGTGAATATAATTCATACCCTTTTTACCGAAATGCCCGCTGCTCCGATTATCAAATACTACTTGTATCATACCTTCCTGTGCCCACCATATCTCTGTTGCACTGCTACTCCATGAATCCATGATCCGACCAGCATTTGGACCACCATAAATACTTACAAGTACCGGGTATTTTTTGGTTGCATCAAAATTGATCGGATATGTGATTGTTACAGGCAGATCAAACAAGCCATCGGCTGATTTTACACGGACCAATTCTTTTTTAGGTAACTGGTAATTTGAGAATTCATCACCTTTCACATTGGCAACTTCTCTTACAACTTTGCCTTTCATATCCAGTATTGCTACAGTTGTAGGAGTTGAAATATTAGAATAAGCGGTCGCAAAATATTTATTGTTCGGTGAAATGTTCATGCCGGAGAAAGAATATTCTCCAAAAGAAAGACGGTTCATTTTCTTTCCATCAAATGAAGCTGAGTAAAGATCCCATCTTGCAGAATTTTCTTTTCTTGCATTAAAATATATTGTTTTTTCTTTTTCATCAACTTTATAAATAGTGCCAACCGTAAAATCTCCATTAGTAATTTGGTTGATCGGTTTTCCTTTCATATCAAATAAATAATAATGTTCCCATCCGCTTTTATCGCTACGCATTATAAAGCCGGTATTGCTGGGTAAGAATTCAATTCGATTGCCGCGATCAAGATCTATCCATGTAGTTTGTTTTTCATCATACAATTCTGTTTTAGCTCCGCTGATCAGATCAACATTGTAGATCTTCAAATTATCCTGGCCGCGGTTCATCCATACGGCCCAAAGCTGGCCGGTTGGTGTCCATACCGGTGTTCCGAAATACTGGTCATCCTTTTCATTAAAATCTGCCCAGGTTGTTTTTTGCGTTTCAATATCGACAATACCGAGCTTTACATCCGGATTTTTATCACCCGGTTTGGGATAGTGTTCGTTTTCCAGATAGCCACGCTGATCTTTGATAACATAAATTGGAAACGCAGGCACTTGCGAATCATCAAACCGCATATAACAGATCTTTTTGCTATCGCGACTCCACCAGAATGCACGATAACGGCTACCTCTTCCAAGAATTTCTTCCATATATACCCATGATGCATAGCCGTTTTTTATTAACTCATTTCCATCAGTTGTTAATTGTATGTCCCT
>CBFGXP010000022.1:0-28192 GCA_965652775.1 uncultured bacterium | reverse complement strand
AATATATTCCCCCTTCAAAAAATGTAAGCCTTTTCGTGCTTAAACTTTTCAATTCTTATAAAAAATTTGCATAGTCCGCGTAGGTTTGTTGACCTTTGGAAAAAGTATCATGGCGCGGAATTATATGAATGGCGGGCTGCTTTCATTATTCATTGGTATTTTGGTAATATAAAACATAAGTCATGAAAAAACTGATCTTCATTTTCGTACTTGTTACCGTTGTAAAAACTTCCACTGCGCAAGATAAACAGGCCATTGAAAAAGCGTGCCTGAATTATATTGAAGGGTTTTATGAAGGGGATACAACCAAACTTATTGCTGCCCTCAAACCTTCGTTATACAAATTTGGTTATTGGAAAAATGACAAAACGGGCAACTATGACCCGGATGGGCAGATGACATACAGGGCTGCACTTGATTATGCAAAAAATGTGACGGCAAAAAAGAATTTTGCAAAACCCGATGCCCCGAAAAAAGTGGAAGTGCTTGATATAATGAATTCTATTGCATCAGCAAAAGTGAGTGCCTGGTGGGGAGTGGACTATATATTGCTGGCCAAGCAGGGTGGTAAATGGATGATAGAACAAGTATTGTGGGAGGGGCCACCTGCAAAATAAATTTGCCGGTCATTTTATCAGTCTCATCCTATAAGCATTCATTGCTGTAAGCCCCAGCTTTTTTATAAGCCGGCTATTTACAAATACCCCGACAGGAGCGCCGATAAGCGGCACCAGTTGAGCCATTTTCGCAAGGTCGATATAGTCCCTGTATTCCTGTTGAAAACTCCTCCAGTCAAACTCATTAATGTTTTCCGGCAATGAATTACGTTTTGTATCCCAGTCTGTCATTTTAAGGTAGACATTCTTCCTGTGCGCATCGCTTGAAAATGCAAGCTCAAAAATATGCAGTATATATACTCTTTCTTTGTAATCTTTTACATTAAAGCCATATAACGAAGCGATATCAAAAAGTAATTTCATTTTGATACCAATAAGTATCGGGAAATCAGCGAGGCCTAATAATATGCCGCCTGCGCCCGTGATGCCACCTTCTACCGCCGCTGTATTTCTATACCGTTCTATTTTTTTTCGTACTGCGTCTTCACGGTCTCTTAAACCTGCATTTAATAAAGTTTCTGCTGTTGTATGTTTGGCACCGAATAATACGCCACGTATCATTTGTTTTATTGTAGCTGTTATCGCACTGTGAACTTTTTCAGGGATCCAGCTATTGACCCTGGTTTGAATTCTTTTTGATAAGCTATTGAACAGACCAGGTCTTTTCAGCATTTTCTTTTGCCAAGCTTTTAGCTCCGTACTTACTATTTCTTCATAGTCAGTCATTATGAAATCTGTTTATGCAAAGTTAGTTTAGTTATTAACCGAAAAATTGTTCTACTATCAGTCAAAGACGGCGCAATAGTATTGATGGGATAAATACTTGACAAATTATACGCTGGGGAAGTACTTTGTTTTTAGTGGCCGGTTTTCTACCTTTCGAATTGCAACAATCATCTTCCCGGCAGGTTTACTTTGTACCTTTCTGTTTGTATTTATACGGATGGTATGGATTCCCGTTTCGGTTTGGGAGTAGGTTCGCTGTTTGCGGCAATAGGTAATAAATATATCATTGATTCAGCGTTACCTGAATCCAGTTCATTTCCATTGGTTGATTTGCTCCATCGCCTTACATTATTTTTCATTGAACAAACCACTGCCCCTGGGATTGATCAAAAAAATTGTGAGGTTCAGAGTTAAAGAAAGTAGAGATGGAACTATTAAATGGCGGACATGATAGAGATGATTTGGTTGAACCCTTCAAATTTCTCTTCGTTGCCCCACGTACCGCAGTTCTGAGGACGGCCGCCCCTACAATCTGACGCTGAAGTTCCCGATTACAAAAAATTTAAGGAATAATGAGAAGCCAGGGATAATTAGGTTATGGGATTTAAAGTGCAAGTTGTAACTTTAGCGCTGTAACCATTCTACCGGTATGGTTATTGTTGCAAAAGTTTACCGGCTCCATGAAAAGTCACGCCCCAATATTCTTCTAAAGCCCCGTCCTGACAATTGAAAATTAAAGATCAAAAGGTTTATGAGGGGATTTTTATTTACGATAGCTGCTTTTATACTTGCAAACAATCTGTACAGCCAGGGATTTTCTGCTAAAGATTTTCTTTTTGCGTCATCACTTTCAACAAAAAAAATTGATGCTTATCTGAACAAAAGACAATTTGTGCCTTCAGGTAGCAGGTCGGAAAACGGTACGCTTGTGAATATTTATAGCCCTAAGCCTGAAAAAAAATCAAAGAAAAAGAAAGATACCCTGAACATCAAGCGAACCATCGAATGGTCCCATCTCAAAAACAATTTCTCGTTTACCTACCTCACGTCTTTAAAGGATGAGTTTGACGAAAACCTGAAAATATTAAAAGAAGCAGGTTTTTTTTGCGGGAATGAAAAAGACACGGTTGCTGTTTTATTCCAGCGGAGAGATGTAACGGTACAGGCTCGCCTCGTTAAAGAACCGACCGGCGATACGCTATACTCCTTTTTTTATCAACAACACGAAGTACCATTACCTGAATCGATTCAAGTGGCTGAAGATCTCTTGCAGTTCACTTCGCATGAATTTCTCGTAAGTGTTTTCGGAGAAAAAAATGTGATAAAAGATGTGTATTATTTTTCTGAAAAGGAATTTTCAAAATGCACTGTATTGTTTCCAAAAACCAGCAGGCAGGCTGTATTTATCTGGAATGACGAAGCGAACCTTTGCAAGCCTGCTTACCTGGTAATAGGTGGTAATACTAATACAGCTAGCTCGGTAAACTATGATGGAGTGATCGATGAAAATGTCTGGCATTCAAAAGATGGTATTTATTCCGGGATGAGTCTTTATAGTCTTATCAAACTTAATGGAAACGGGTTTAAATTCTATGGTAAGAATTCAAAGTTCCCTTATATGGTTGTTCCTGAGAACAGCGGCACACTTAATTTTAAAAAGAGCCGTGTTGTGTTAGGTTGCCTTAACCCTACCGGTTCATCATTATTAAATAATGCAACTATCAGCGCTGAAGATATCATCTCAGATAATCTCGGCCTATATGTTTTCATGATCATGCTTATGCCGGCTACGAATGAAAGCAAATAGTGAAATCTACTCATTTTATTATTTTCAAATTATTTTTTTCGCAAAACCTGTGTAACTGTTTGAAAAATCGTGTTTCAATGTTTACACCGCCGCACATCAAGGAATTTTTGCCACACTATGAGTATCACACTTTCTGCTGTTGGCAAGGGCAAAAGTAACAGGCATCATTATTGTTTTACTAGGATTAGAGAAAAAAATTGTTTAACCGATTTAAAATTTTATCTATGAAAAAAATATTTTGCGCAGCAATAATCATGGCCGCTGCTTATACGGTAAGTGCACAAGAAGTGATCACGTATAAAACCAATTCAACAGAGGTTGACTATAGTACACAAGTTCCGGTTACTATTCGTACTAATTTCGAGGCAAGTTATCCTACAGCTACTACAGTAACCTGGATGCCCGTAAATAGTGATTGGTGGTATGCGACATATAAGACAGATAATAACAGGATCGTACGTGTGTATTATAATACAGAGCCATGGCATATGATGAGGGGCAACGGATATAAAACCTCTTTACCTGTTTTTAATACATATGTACCGGATATGGTTGTTACCAATGCGATTAATAGCTATGGAAATAACTTATATAGCATTACTCGTAGAAACTCAACCGATGGACAAGAATCATATCATGTAACTATCATTAAAAATGGTGTGTCAGAAATAGCAGTGATGAATGGACAAGGTGTTGTTTCCACTGATATGAAAGGAGAAGTTACTAAATCAACAATTCGCTAATTAATGAGTAAAGAATTTTGCAGTTGATCAATAGCAATTAAAAGACCCGGAGCATTCCGGGTCTTTTAAATTTATTTAGTGACAGGAATATCAATAACTGTGGCTTGGTTTTGGCCTGCCAAACAATGATGTCTGTTCGCTAAAATCTTCAGCCATGTCGTTGAATACACAGCTCATTTATCTTTTTGTATTGGCAATTCCGGTTGCTTGTATTTCATGGACTATTACCCATGAGGAAGTTTTCAGAGAGCCAAGAGAATTTTGTGTTTTGAAAAGCAAAAAAAGCAGGTCTTTTTTTACCAGAAAGCTGTTCTACATGCTCACATGCGAATATTGTTTTAGTCATTATGTGACGATCGCAATGCTCATTATAACAAAATATACCTTGTTATTCCAGGATTGGAAAGGCTATCTGATTGGTGGTTTTTCCATCGTATGGGTTGCGAATATTTATATGAGCTTATTTTTTCTGCTGCGTACAGATATAAAAAAGGAAAAAGTGACCATCGAAGAAATGCAGGAAAAAGATTAAAAATTTAATTAACTACATTTAGTCTGAACTCTTTATTATTACCATCAATTTAGTAAAATGAAATTATCAGTTGGACAGCAGGCAACCAGGAGCATAAGACTTACTGCTGATCATGTGAGAAAATTTGCAGAGCTAAGTGGAGATTATAATCCTCTTCATTTTGATACATCATTTACAGCCAAAACGAAATTTAAAAGGCTGGTGGTGCAAGGTGGACTAACTACCGGGTTGCTTCATGCTCTTGTTGCCATGGATATGCCGGGTCCGGGAACAGTTTTTCTAAGCCAAAACTGGAAGTTTACAGCCCCTGTTTTTATTGATGATACCATTACTGCAGAGGCAACAGTTATTAGTGTACATGAAACCAAACCTGTTACTCAATTACAAATAAAAGTTACCAGGCAGGAAGGAGAAACAGTGTTAGAAGGAGAGGCCTGGTGTTATACCTTTACTCCTGTTCAATAAGATGTAATTAAGTGTTTATTTCCTGACAATTACAGGGAAAAGATTCCACATCCCTTCTTTTGTCTTCAGCCTGTTAGCGTTAAATATCAGGCACGGTTTTGAGTTTAGTTATTTTAGGATTAAATCTTTAAATATTTTATTATGAAAACAAAAGAAAAAAGAAGAAACGAAACTTCCGATCTGCCGGAAACTGATAATGATAAAAAACAATTGCAGCCTGATGAGGCTATACTTGACCTTCCTGAAGTAAAGGACATACCAGGGCAGGAGCATGTAAGACCCTTCTTGCCGGGGGAAATGGCGGATACTACGATTTCATCTGCCGACGAAGAAGCAAACGATTTATTGGATATCGATAAAGATATTCTTGCAGATAATGAAACTAATGTAACGAATGTCGAAAGAGATCTGTTACAGCGGAGTAGTGAATCGATGGCAACAGCAGATGACGAGCAGTTAAGTCATGCAGCGCTTGATACTACAGATGATGAGGGTACTCCATTGAATGAAAAAATAAATCTCAGTGGAAGTGATTTGGATGTGCCGGGTAGTGAAGAAGACGATGCAAACGAAAAGATTGGTGAAGAAGATGAAGAGAATAATTCTTATAGTCTAAAGGATCCGGAGGAAGAATAAATCCTTAATTCCTTTGTGGTCGATAATTTTTTATTAGCCTGTTCGCTGTTTCATAACCACTTTGCAATGCACTTTCTACAGTACCTTGTGAATCTCCACTATTTATTGCTTCACCTGCAAAAAAAATAGTTTCATTAATCGGCTCTGACAAAATCTTTATAGCTTGCTCAGAACTCAGGGTGTTATAACTATAGCCACCTTTTACATGTTCTAATGTTTGCCAGTTTATGATTTTATGATGAAGAAGCTCTTCCCGGATCATTGCTGGCGGCATTCGAAAGATAGATGACAGCGATCGCAATGCTGCTTGTAATAGTGCCTCGTCTTGCTCAAAGATCTTTTCCGCAGCTTTAGCGCCGCCAAGCCAGCCAGTCAGTAAATTACTTACCGCCGGTTGCTGCGTCCACCAGGTTGGAATTTCTTCATCTGTCAATAAGAAACCAATGTCATCGTCAAATTCTTTCCAGAAACTGGTTTTGAATTCAAGAAGAAATTTTATCACCGGTCCAAAACCAAGCGACTGAATTGCAATTCCATGATCCATTAATGCCGGTTCAAATTTAATGCTCCCGGATTGTAGGACACCGGCTGATACAGTTATAATTAATTGGTGAGCACTAAATTCTTGTTCGTCTATGGTATGAACCGTTACTTCCCCTTTATTATACTTTACCCTATCTACACACTTATTGAAACTTATATTCAGGTTTTGCGAACGACAGTGATCGAGTAAATAATTAACCAGTTGAATATAGCCGCCCTTGATCCGGTATTGCTTTTTATCTATATTGTTCCATTCCTTTTTTACAGACAGGATGGAAGCTTTCGAGATATCAGCAAGGTCAAATCCTTCAGCAAAGCGTTGCACCGCTTGTCTTAGTGGTACATATTGAGGGTCACAAAAATGTTTATTCAAAAATTCAAGAATGGTTATATCGGTTTTCAGGTGACTGAGTTCTTTCATGAACTTACCCCAGTTCTCATCGTGTTGGTCTTGTTGCCAAACGCCATTTTCCACGCCGATCATCTCTCCTTCAACAGCCTCATAAGTGATTCCTGCTTCTTTTAAGAGCTTAAGCGTAAGCGGCAATTTGCCATGAATAAATTCAGCGCCGGTTTCTACAAAGCTGGAAAAACCCTTTTCGCTGAGCGTAGCAATTCTTCCACCGGCTTTTTCTGCAGCTTCAAGGAGACAAACATTATATCCAGCTTCTGTCAGATGTTTCGTTGCTAATAGACCGGCTGCACCTGCGCCAATAACGATCACATCATATTTCATAAACAACAGTTAGCTGCATATTCGCATTTACTACAAAATTATTTCCTCGCTCTGCTGATCAGCCAAATGATCAATCCAATGATCCCAACTACGATCAACACGCCTACCCACACGCCTGCCTGGAAAATATCACCGACCAATTCACAACTGCTTAATGAAACCGTTATAAAGAGCAACAGGGGATATAAAAAGTTCTTCATAAAAATGATTTTTATGGTTATAGAATAAATGTTCACTCATTATTTTCAAATTGTGTACCACCATTAAATCTGAGTAATAAAGTTTAAAACGGCTTGTAAAACCATTTGTCGGTTTTTTAAAACAGGAGTTTTTTCTACATAAATCTTCGTTGACCATATTATCAGACCACAAGCTGATTTAAAAACATCGTTTTCCATTATTTGGAGTCGGTTTCATAAAAAATTCCGGCGAACTTTTTGTTTAATTCTCGGTGAATCTTTAGCTATGAACTGGGTCGATCTGGTTTTAATATTAATAGTTTTGCTGGCTATAATAGCTGGATGGTATCGTGGTTTTATTTCAAGCACACTGGGCCTGCTTACCTGGGCGGGAAGTTTTATAATCGCATTTCTTGGGTATCATTATGTCGCAGATTTTCTTGATAATTTATTTGATGCAGGTCCATGGTTATTACCAATTGCATTTATACTGACGGCAATTGTTGCAGGTACACTTTTGAGTATTATCGCTGGCACTATTTCACGCAATCTTCCGGGTGATGTACATTTAAATGGTGCGAATAGAATTTTAGGAGTTATACCGGGTGCTGTCATGGGTTATTTGTATGCCGTTATTTTATCAGCCTTGTTTCTTGCATTACCTATCAAAGATGGTATTACAGATGAGATTCGCAGCAGTCGTTTGGGTGTACAACTTGCAATGCAATCGGAATGGGCAAACAGAAAACTAGCTCCTGTATTTGATGAAGCGATCCGCCAGACCATCAATAGTCTGACAGTTAAACCCGGATCGGATGAAAAGATCAATCTTACTTTTAAAGTAAATAATGCAACGCCAAGACCAGCATATGAAGCGGAAATGTTGCGGATGTTAAATGAAGAAAGAAAAAAGAATGGCTTAAAACCATTGCAGGCAGATGGAGAAATGTTACAGGTAGCAAGAGCCCACTCAATGGATATGTTTGTAAACGGATATTTTGCTCATGATAATCTTCAAGGCAAAGATCCTTTTGATAGAATGAGAGCAGCCAATATAAGTTTTGCTGCGGCAGGTGAAAACCTTGCATTGGCGCAAACCGTAGAAATAGCCCACGTCAACCTGATGAATTCTCCTGGTCACAGGGCTAATATCCTTAATCCTTCATTTGGCCGGGTTGGTATTGGTATATTGGACGGCGGGTTTTATGGCCTAATGATCAGCCAGGAATTCAGGGATTGAGGATCTATTATTCATCCATTCAAATCAACTGTTTCTGAATGGTACATTGCAACCTATATCGCAGGAAAAAGCTTTCCCATATTTGTTAGGCGCATTAAACCCAGGCGATGTGTCCCAAGTTTCAATAGCGGATTATCACGATGGAGAGCGACATGACCGAGCCTCGTTATGGGGAAGCAATACCACTAAAAAGTCTACAATTGCCCAGGAGAGGAATTCTAATTTATAATCACCGGCTATTTACCAGAATTTTTCTTTTCGCTTTTTCTTTCTTTTCTGTTATGAGTTGAATCATCACCTTTCGTCAGTTGCTCTTCCCCTTCACGACTGTCCAGGTTATCTTTATTTTCAGCTCTGCGTTTATTATTATTCAGTTTTGTGTTGTGATTGGGAGTTTGTGATTTCATGTTTTTCATAAATAATTTTTTAAATGAAGAATACTTACGGTTATGGGTACTCAAAATACATGCCTTGGGTTGGTGTAACATATATTAATGGCGTTGTTTTTGAACCAACATTTTAAATTGAGAGTATGAGCCGCGAGCAGTTGGATATATTGTTCAAACAGTATGAAGAAGCTTTTGATAAACTGGATTTGAAAGCAATCTCGGATTATTATGCAGATGCTTTTATTTCGGCCGGCCCCAAAGGAACTATTTCCCAAAGCAAAAAAGAATTTACAGAAAAGGCGGAGCATGCAGCAAATTTTTATCGAAGCGTTGGACAAAAGTCAGCAAGAATAGTATCAAAAAGAGTGATGCCTATAAGTAACGAATATAGCATGGTAGTGGTTCGATGGGGAGTGACATTTGAAAAGACAGGTTCCCGGCAAATTGAATTTGATGTGAGCTATATTATACAGGAAACGGAGAACAATCCGAAAATTATCCTATTTATTTCTCATGATGATGAGGAGGCTGCAATGAAGAAGTTAGGACTACAAGCAAAATTGGCCACATAACGTAACAAATCCTCGCCCATATAAATTTCATGTTCCGACGCAGATATTTTTCATATTCCAGATTTGTGGGGAAAAAAGTCAACTTTTTTTTGAAAGCCAAATTTTGATATTCAGATGATAAGGTGTTATCCACACTGTCATGAATATTGTAAACGTTCATTATAAGTTAATACCCAGTTATCCGCTAATTAATTAACAGTGCCGAAATTGGCATAAATGTTTCTTAATCCTGTTAAATCTTGTCATCATGAAGAATATATTTCAATTTCCTGTAAAGTTGACTGCTGTCAGTGAGAGCATGAACTCACTGCATGATTACCTAAAATCATCTTATAACGAGAAAAAAGAATGGCTGGCAGAAAGTATTGCGTTCCTTAAAGATTTTTCTCAAATGGAAGAGGAATTCCGACAGGAGCTCACAAAAAAAAATGAATTCTGCATTTGTCTTGAAGGAGAAATGGTTTCTGAAAAAGAAGTGCTTTCAAGACCAATGGAAGAAAATTATTAACCTGTAATCATTATCCATTATTTCTTATCCTATACAGTATATCCTAACGGGTATACTTTTTTTTGCGCAATATTTTTTGATTGATCTATAAGTGGAACAGTAATTGACTTGTTATTACGATGCACTTAACAGGAAGTAATAAAAAAATAGTAAGACGCAAAAGAGTCAAAATAATATTGTTGAGTATATCATTTATTCTGATTGCAATATTGGGATTTGGATATTTGTATTGGAACACTCATAAAGATGTGATCATTGAAGACAAGCTGGAAAAAGCAATTGCAAAAAGTAATGAGGGGTTTTACAAGATCACTTATGATGATATGAAAGTGGACGAGGAGGCTGGTTCGCTTTCAATGAGTAATCTGAACTTATCATATGATTCATTGAAGCATACAGAAAAGAACAGACCGATGCTCTTTACCATAAATATCCCTGAGATCAGCGTAGTGGGAGTAAAAACAAAGAAGGCATTGCTGGATAAAGAAATTGTTGCAAGAAAGCTGGAGATAAAAAACCCGGTTATTGACCTGGAATACACTTATAAAGGGAAGGATTCAGTCCGAAATGTACCGTCAGAAGAAATTTACCGGGAAGTGCTTAGCAACCTTGATATGATACAGATCGATTCTGTCATAATCACAAACGCACATGTAAGAACAAGGAATAAGAAAACAGGCAAGGTAATCATCGATCTAAAAGACATTGATCTGTCATTAATGGATCTAAGAGTAGATAGCTCTTCTATTGAAGATTCCAGTCGTTTTCTTTTTTCGGAAAGTATGACTTTAAACCTTGCAAAAATTGCCTGGCCTTCTCCTGATAAATTATATAATTACGTGGCTGACAATATAACGTTACGGTCAGGCACGGGGAATTTGTCAATAGATAAAGTATCTGTTATTCCAGGATTAGGAGAAAATGAATTTGTAAATACCATGCCTACACAGGTCGACCGGCTCAATTTTACGTTGAGCAACATTGTGGTTTCCGGTGTTGATATAAAAAAATTACCTGATGAATATATAATAGCAGAGACAATGACGATCGGCAGGTCATCTTTTAAGATATACAGGGACCTGGCCAGGCCGCGGGATAAAAAAAACAGGGTAGGACAATATCCTCACCAGGTGATGGATGATGTCCCATTACGTTTTAATATCAGGAAGGTTAATATTCGTAACTCATTTATTGAATACAAAGAAAGAAATCATATTACAAGAGAGTCAGGTAAGGTACAGTTTTATAATGTGAATGGAACCATCACAAATTTTACAAACGACAAAAGATCTGCTGATAAGATCATGAGGGCAGTTGTAAATTCAAGTTTTCTTAATAAAACATCGTTAAAAACCAATTGGACATTTTACCTTTTTCATCCTAATGGAAAATTTGATGTTGCCGGAACGATGGGTTCAATTGATCGGCAGGCTATCAATTTACTTGCAGAACCAATGGGACCGGCCAGTATTGAAGAAGGACAGTTTAACGGAATGACATTTAATTTACATGGTAATGATCATTCAATGGATGGTACCGTGAAAATGCTTTACCAGGACCTGGATGTTGCATTATTGGAAAGAGACAAGGGAGCCTCAGAAACTGATAAGAAATTTCTGACAAGTTTGATTGCCAATTTTGTTATTAAGAAATCAAATCCCAAAGGCGATGACGAAGTAAGAGTGCAGCAGGTGCATCTATCAAGGGATGTCAATCGTTCCCTTTTTAATTTATGCTGGAAAACTATTTTCAAGGGCATTCAGGCAACCGTTGGTGTAAAACAGGCAACAGCAGCAAGACAACCATGAAAACTATCAAAGACGTCTGTTTAGGGTATAACTAAAGTCCTGATCTCCCACCAATAAATTGCCTTTTGCATCGGTAAAAATAAGCACGCCTTCATCGAGTTTTAAAAGGTTAATGAATGGTTTTCCGCTTTCATCATACAATTGATATATGATCTGCCCATCTTTACCAGTGGCTATTTTCCAATATCCACGTCGTCCACCTTCCACCCTGTAAGGTGTTCCAAGTAATTTGTAAGCGGTGGGTTCATTCTTATCGGCATTGCCATAAAGTACAATAGCCCATTTTAATTTGTAACATTCTTTTCCCGGCTCAATGATACCTGGTACACCACATGGTGTCCGGCCTTCATACCTAACCGAGTCTTTAATTACAGTTAGCCCGGCGGAAAACTTGTTTACCCCAATCGATACGGGGGTAAGTCTATTGATTGCATAGCCCCATCCACTATTGCCAATCAACAGGGTGTTATCATTATTCATGAGATGCAGGAGGTTCGCATTCAATTCTGCCAGTTTCAGCGTTTGATTTCCATTATAAAGAATATAAGTATTCCTTTGAAACTTGACTTTCCCCGCAAGCGTTACTTTTTTTCCGCCATTATAAAATCCATTGGTATTTGGTTTACCAATGCCGTAATTACATTCCAGCGTATACTTAAGATCTGTCAGCGATAATTTCCATCGGATGAAATCAATCGAATCAGTCAATGATATGCCAAGAAATGATCTGACGATTGGTGCAGCCGGAGTGCTTGCTGTGTAATTTGTTTCTTTTGAATCGGCACATGAAACAAACAAGGCGAATGATAAAAATGTGGCGATGATCTTCATAGCTATTTGTTTATGTAAAATTCTATCAACAAAATCACTTTAAGAACAAAGCTACACCTACTGCATTATTTTCTTGATAACCTGCTTAGAATTTAACCATGGTGTATCCTTTGAGCTGGTAGGTTGTAATTGCTGTGAGGCCTGCACTGGCTACCCTGGTACCCGGTACAAGTTTTTTTGTATCTATATTTCGTTTTAGCATTGTTTGGCCGCAAACGTAGAATTCAACACCTGCATCGGTGAGTTCTTTTAATAATTGGATGTTAGGATTGTCGCATTTGAATTTCTCTCTATAGAGTTCGTTTCCAAACACTGCATAGGTTGCCATCTTACGAAGAATAACTACCATCTGAATATTCTCTTTTGATACCCCTTCAGCAGCATGAAGATTTATCAATGTTGCCAATGCCTCAATATATTCATTGAGAGAGTCCGGTTTTGCAGCATTTTCTGTAAGTTCAACAATCATCTTGTATTTCAATGACGGGTCAGGTTTGTGATCTGCCCCTGGAATTTGGAAAACTGTGCCGTAGGATTTTATTACCGGATTTACTTTTGTTTGTGCATTTACAATCGAAAACATTGGAGCGATAAAAAGCAGCAAGCTAAACTTTTTCATTGTTTATGGTTTTATGTCCCAATTTATGCATTGGGGTAAAACATGTATCACCGCTTATACCATTTGAAGCACGAGAGTACATTTTTTTGATGAGAGGCACCTTCAGCATAAACCGCAGAACGTTCTATTTTCTTCAACAAATAATAAAATATGAAAAGAAGTAAGTCGGGAATTTTGGGGAGACGTAGGCAGAATAAATAACACGGCTTTCCTTAAAGGGACTTCAAAATTGTTTAATGTACTGATAAGTGGATCTACTGCGTCAGTTTGATCAGACCTACATCGGTTATTTGACCATCAGTCACCACGATGCCATCCCTTTCGGCATTTTTATATGGTAACACCGCTTCAATTACGAGTTTCCAACTGCCGGGTTTTACGTCCATTATAAAACTTCCGGGACTGGGAATGATAGCGACGGTATCCTTACCATTAACAGCCCAAATTCTTCTTGCGCCTTCTGGTGGGTCGATTGTTCCCTGGATTGCCGATCTGTCCCCTACAAAACTTGAGATCAAAACAACGGATATCATTATTCCTATAAAGTTCTTCATAACATAGGTTTAAATTATTGATGCTTTAACTAAGACAACTAGCATGCCATCGCGGAAATTATTTTCGTTTTTCCAGATTTAAATTATTATACCCTTTAAAGTTTGGACTTTGGAGGTTTGTCGGAAACACCCCATTAAACAGTCGCTTTTCCACCCTGGTAATCCTGATTTTTCATCTCAACTTTATATTATCAAACGTGAATGATAAAAAATGTTTTCGATGAAAAAGATTCTTCTTACGGCAAGCTTAAAAAGGGCAACCTTAGTTACTGGAATACTTATGGGTCTGGTCGCAAATGTTTTTACGCAATCGAAGACCGGCTATGCACAGGTCAATGGGTTGAAACTATATTACGAAATACATGGTTCAGGGAAACCACTGTTATTATTGCATGGAGCATTTAATTCGATTAACACAGCCTTTGCACAAATAATTCCTGAGTTATCAAAAACAAGACAAATAATCGCGGTTGAGTTACAAGGTCACGGACGAACAGCGGATATCGATCGTCCTTTTTCATTTGAAAGTATGGCGGATGATGCAGTGGCTTTACTAAAACATCTTAAGATAGATAGTGCAGATATTTTTGGATACAGCATGGGGGGTGGCGTTGCACAACAAATTGCAATCCGGCATCCTTCGGCTGTTCGCAGATTGATAATTACTTCATCGGTTTACAAATATGAAGGCTGGTCGCCGCAAACAAGATCAATTCTGCCAATTCTTACTCCTGAAATGTTTGAAAATACACCGATAAAAACGGAATATGATAAACTGGCTCCGGATCCAAAGCATTGGAAAGAGTTCATTAACAAGATGAAAAAGTTTGTAACAACGCCATATGACTTTGGAGCGGACAAGATCAGGGCGATTAAATCTCCCACATTAATTATTACAGGGGACGGAGATGGCGTGTTGCCGGAGCATGCGGTTGAGATGTACAGGCTTCGTGGTGGTGGTTATATGATCGATTTTGGACCAATACCCGCTGCACAATTAGCAATATTCCCTGGCTCTTCGCATATAAGTGTAATGATGCAAACATCATGGTTACTTTCAATGATCACTTCATTCCTTGATACTCCCTTGCAACCAATAAAGCATTAGTTATATTTATTAACTAATAAATGAAAAATATGGAAAAGATCAATTTTTCAACCAACATAAATGCTCCCCGTGAGAAAGTATGGACAGTTTTATGGGATGACACATCGTATAGAGACTGGACAAGTGCATTTGCCGAAGGTTCTTATGCTGAAACCGATAACTGGAAGGAAGGAAGCAAAGTATTATTTCTTTCACCAGGTGGTGACGGCATGGTAAGTAAGGTCGCTTCGAATAAACCCAATAAATTCATGTCGTTTGAACACCTTGGCGTAGTAAAGAATGGAGTGGAGGATACAGAAAGTGAAAGCGTAAAAAGCTGGGCCGGCGCTAAGGAGAATTATACATTAACCGATGACCATGGAAAAACAAAACTGGTTGTAGATATGGATAGTACAGATGAGTTTAAAGATTACTTTTTAAAAACCTGGCCCATAGCCCTTGAAAAAGTAAAGGAACTTTCTGAAAAAAATTAGAATCATTTATCAAATTAAAAAAAGCAATCATGCAAAAGATAACTCCCTTTCTATGGTTCGATGGAAAAGCGGAAGAAGCAATGAAACTTTACACATCTGTGTTTAAAAATTCAACGATCATAAACATTTCTTATTGGGGTAAAGGGGGACCTTTTCCTGAAGGGCAAGTAATGAATGGCGTATTTGAATTGGATGGTCAGCGGTTTTATGCATTTGATGCAGGTCCGCAATTTAGATTCACTGAGGCAATATCATTTTTTGTAAGTTGCGATACGCAGGAGGAAATAGATCATTTCTGGAATAAGCTTACAGCGGATGGAGGCCAGGAAAGTATGTGTGGCTGGTTAAAGGATAAATTTGGTTTGTCGTGGCAGATAGTTCCTCCTATGCTGGGCGAAATGCTTGGTGATAAGGACCGTGCAAAAGCGGGGAGAGTAATGCAGGCAATGATGGGAATGAAAAAAATAATCATCGCTGATCTAAATGAGGCATATAACGGACAATAAATATGGCCAGGATTACCAGAACAAAAAAAACGGTGACAGGAAAGCCCGTCAAAACAAAGACGGGCCTTCCTGTTTTATCAAAAGAACTAACGGCAAAAAAATTCATTGAGCGATTAAAGACTTATCAATCGGATGAGGAATTAAAAAAGATCCAACGATATTTTAAATCAGAAAAAGGGGACTACGGTTATGGTGATAAATTTATGGGCATAAAAATGGGTAACCTGTTTGCATTGGCAAAAGAGTTTGGTGAAATGCCTGTAAAAGAAATTGAAAAATTATTAGAAAGCCCTGTTCATGAAATAAGAGCGGGTGCAGTAAGCATTATGGATAAGGCATCACGTAATAAAAAGATCTCTAAAGAAAGGCTAAAAGATTTTTTTGATCTGTACATGAGTCGTCATGATCGTATTAACAACTGGGATCTTTGTGATCTTGGTTGTTTACATATGACTGGAAGTTATCTGTATGACAAATCACATGATGTATTGTATAAGCTTGCACGTTCAAAAAATATTTGGGAACGTCGTACTGCCATTTTGAGTACATGTTATTTTATAAGGCAGGGCGATACAACTGACACCTTCAAAATTGCTGAAATACTTGTTAATGATAAAGAAGACCTGGTTCATAAAGCAACTGGTTGGATGCTGCGTTTCGCAGGTACAAAAGATCGGAAAAGACTAATTCTATTTCTGGAAAAATATGGCGCCACCATGCCAAGAACACTTCTCCGTTATTCAATTGAGCACTTCAATAAGAAAGAAAGAGAGCATTACATGAGTATGAAAAAATGAAATTGCTTATATATTTTATTGCACGAATAAAAAGCTGGCGTAATAATAGAATCAACCTTACTTATTCAATCCCATTTTTTGTAATAGCTGGGTAAATCGCTGGTCTGATTTTAGTTCTTTTAACATTGGATACCTGATGCAAAAGATCATACCAAGACAGGCAATTCCCATTCGTTGCTCATAAGTTTTATTTAGATATTGAAAAGCAAGATCGAGCTGTTGCATGCCTGAATATAAAAAAGCAAAATCCATATGCAACACTACATCAGGTTCTTTCTCTTGTCTCAACTTAATTTTTTCAGCACATTCCAGCGCTTTATCCATTTGGCCAGCCGCAGCATAGGCGTGACCTAAACTGCTAAGTCCTTTTAGCGGATGCCCAACCAATTTGTGATAGTGTTCAAGATCTTTGATAGCTTTTTCGTTTTCTCCCATGGCCAGATAGGTCATACCTCGGCTTTCAAATGCCCTTCTGAAATTAGGTTCTAACTCAATTATTTTTTCAAACTGAGCAAGGGCTTCATCAAAACGCCCAGCAAAGGAATATGCATCACCAAGAGTGCTCATTAATGGCAATGAAAGAGGATCGAGAATAAGTGCTTGCTGAATTTTTTCAATCGCTTTCTCAAAATCTCCTTTTGCTATAAGAAACCATCCATGCACCTGGTTGAAAAGGGAAGAGTTCAGTCCAAGGTCATGAGCTTTATTTAAGGACATTTCAGCTCCATCAAAATCCCAGTTATGATAAAACTTTATCGTTGCAAGGGACAGGTGTGATTCAGCATGGTTGGGATCAAGCTCGATGGCTTTCAACGTACAATCTTTTGCTTTGGGATAGGCTTCCGATGGTGGCATAATACCCGATGATCCAAGAAAAGAATAGCAATAGGAGAGGGAGCAATAGGGTAGGGCGAAAGTCGGATCAATGCGGATAGCTTCTTCAAAAGTTTTGATTGCGCTGAAAATATTTTCCGGAGTCGATTTATTCCAGTAATACCTGCCTTTAAGGTATAGATTGTAAGCGTCAATATTTTCTGTTGGCGGTTTAACGACAGTTTCCTTTTTTTCATTAACGGCAAAATTCTCTTTTAGCCGGCTTACAATTTTTGTTGCTATTTCATCCTGTACTTCAAAAATATCTTCCAATTCACGATCATAAACTTCAGACCATGAATGATACCCATCTGATGTATTTATCAATTGAACGTTGATCCTAACTTTTTTCCCGGCCCATCGAACGGTACCTTCCAGTACATTTGCTACACCGAGTTTTGCCCCGATCTGTCTTACGTCTTCATTTTTCCCTTTAAAAGAAAACGAGGAAGTGCGGGCCGTTACCTGTATCCCATCGACATGAGTTAAGGCATTAAGAATTTCTTCAGAGATACCATCACTGAAATATTCATTCTCCGGATCTGCACTCATATTTATAAACGGAAGAACCGCGATGCTTTTATCACTGCCTGTTTTTACACCAATTTGTGCCGCCGTAGGAATTACGAGTCCTTCGTTGCTTATCGCATGTATCCCGACTGGTTTTTTAACATTTTTCAGATTGACACTGCCAAGCGAAATTGTTTTTATTTCATTTTGATTTTTTACCTCATCAAATACTTTATCAGAAATTAGTACAGCACCTGGAACCGAGACTGATTCAATGCGTGAAGCAAGATTGACGCAATCACCATACAATCCTTTTGTGTCATAAACAACATCGCCGGAATGGATACCTATTCTCAGTTTTACTTTTGGTTCTTGCTGTAATTCCTTTTGAATTTCAATAGCACATTTTACTGCATCAATTGCACTGTCAAACATGCTCAAGGTGCCGTCACCAAAAAACTGAACGATAATTCCGTTATGAGCGGGAATAAGACTTTCCAGCGTCTGCTGTTGCCTGTTCCGTAAGATCTTAGCCTTAGCTTCGTCTTCCTGCATCATTGCAGTGAAACCGGTCATATCCGCGAACATTATCGCAACAAGTTTACGAATTTGTGAGCCTGTAGCTCCAATATCTGTCGCTGGCTTTTCCATTTTGAAGTGATAATTTGAAACAAGTACGGCTAACAAAAGTAGAGTAATTCATTTTGCCCTCCCTGCTATTTTTGCGTTCGTTATAAAATCTTTGCAAAAATTTTGCCGCAGACGGTGGTTGAATATTTGCAAATTTTATTCAACATCATGAAGATGACGATCTTAGTTGATCAAGCGCTTCTTTAATAAATATAAAATAGAGAATTCCAGGCCCTGAGGTTCATTTTAAAAATCTATAAGTCAATTTTATTAAAAAAATATTTCGTGCCTGCTCAGCAAATGCATTATCAAGCAAGCTTTGGGTGATCGGAGTATCAACATCGCCAAAAGCATCCGGAGTATTTCCCTGTGACCATACAACATAAAGCTCTGAACCGGCCCTGTATTCCCAACGTACGACGAAATTTGATCTGAATTGAACAAAATTAAAATCAGGGTTGCTGAAACTATAGTCTGGAATCCCATCGCCTGTTTCGTCTATATAATAAACGTCATTATTAAAACTTATCTGGTTTGGCGCAAAGACGTGAAACCTGTCATCATATTTTTTTGCCAAAGGATCAGATACGTAACCAAAATTTGTGTAGAGGGGTCTTGTAATATAGGGTTGCCCATAATATTGAACCGTAAGATCGGGTGTAATATTATAATTCAACCGGCCAACAAAACGAAGTGTTTCCTGGTTTACCTCACTCACAATTGTCCTCACCGAGTTGCTATAATCCACATTACTAACATATTGATCCTGCCTTCGCCAATAATCGGAGTAGGACGCACTCAGGTTGATGTTAAGCGCATTTGTAGGCTGATAAACCAAACTTAAACTATAGTTATTTCCTGTTATCGTATTGTCAAAGCCCCAGAAAAAGTTCAGGTTGAGATTAGCATAGAATTTTTTTCTGGGGTCACTTGTTATATATACCCATTGTCCCATGCCCGCCGGGCGGCGAAGAGAAGAACCGCCCCGCAACGCATTGTTGGAAATATCATATGGATTAACTGTTGTTCCCATCCCGGTTTGCCAGTTATTTTTAAATGCTGCATGAGCATTAAAATTAAAAGCATCATAGAGGAACTGTCCTCCATAATCCCACCGGAACCAATGATTGTAATTTATCCGTGCACTGCGGAAAATTGAAAATGGTTTTTGCCATTGCAACCCGGCCCATGTAAAATGGTTGATCTCATTTGATGTGAGCAGGAAGCCAATATCATTCAATTCCAGACCAGGCGAACGTACTGTTACTCCTGATTCAAATTTAAATACCTGTCCATGCCGACCGGATTTGCCCCCAATTTTACCGATACGAAAAGTGCCACCCATACCTGTTAAAGAAGTTCTGTCTGCGTCTACTTCTACTTCCTTCGCATTCGGGCGTTGGAAAAGGTGCTCAAAAGATCTTTGAGTACTTAGGATCGCTTCTTCTGTTCCATTTACATGGCTGAAAACTATATTACCGCGGAAATACCATGTTCTTTTTTTCCAAAAATGTAAAAAGTCAAAACCGCCTGAATATGCATTTCGATGAAGGATATCACTTAAACCTTCCTCCCTGTTTACCGCAGTGAAGATTCCTCCCAACACCGTATTGCCGGCTTTGATATCTTTTTGCAATCTTGCCACAAAATAATTAGTAAGCGGCTCTACCAACTCCTCTCTTTTTTGTCCATTATTATCTACTGTTGCCATTTCTCTTTCAGTAACACTTTCAAGAATGCCAATACTTACTCCTTTTTTTGTTTTGCCGCTAAACTTTGCCGCACCAAGTATTGAAGTGTTCAGCGGCATCTTAACATATTCGCCATTGGAAGTTGAAGGATAACCATGCGGTGAACTACCAATACGACGCGAATAAAAAAGCAGGTCGGAATCATATTCTCCGCCAGCTTCAGAACCGGTTAATTGGTAATTAAAAATATTTCTGCTTTCAATAAAAAATGGTCTTCTCTCTTCAAAGAAGTTTTGAAAGCCGTCAATACGAACCTGGGAGGGATCAGCTTCTACCTGTCCAAAATCCGGATTGATTGTGAAGTCAAGAATAAGATCATTAGTTATAGCAACTTTGCCGTCCAGGCCAGCTGCTATTTTCCCGTCAAGACCTTCTGCAAAAGGATTGCCCTGTTCTTTTTGATATTTGTCAACCTGTGCAATTACATATGGGGCAAGTTCCACTTGCCTGTGCATTGGAATATCTTTTAACCCATGCAATTCACCAAAGCCGCTAACCCATACTCCCGAATTTTGGGGAATGTGCTGCCATGTTGATCGTTCTTCTTTACGAAACAAACGCCTTGTTATCTGGAATCCCCAAACCTTATCCGCCTCATTGCCATAACGTATCTGGCTAAGAGGTATTTTCGCTTCTCCACTCCACCCTTTATCATCGATGTGAGTTTTTGCAAACCAGATGGGGTTCCAGTTCGCATCCCAGTTGTTTCCATTTTCAGAAACAAATTCATCACTGCGTACACCAGAAACAGATAGTGTAAATGAAAATGCAGTACGTTGGTCATGGTAACTATCAATATTTATTTCGATCCAATCGCCGGGAAATACATCACGTCGTCCCATCCGTTTGATAATTGAATCGGGAGAAACGTCATGACAACGATAACCGATATAAAGATATTTGTCGTCATAAAGAATTTTGAAATTCGTTGGTTGAGAAGGAGGTTTGCCATCATCAGGTTGCCATTGAATAAAATCACCACCCCATTCTACGGCATTCCATGCTTCTTCCTTTATTATGCCATCAAGTGTGATTTCCCCAACGACTCTTTTCGTAAAATATTTCTTTTTCTCAAGTACAGTGTCACCGGGACCAGCTTTGGCAATTGAGGATAAGAAAAGTGCCAGGATAAGGAGCAGGTTGGTTTTCATGCAGCAATTATACATTTTGTTGTAAGCGGTGAAAACGTAAAGTGTAACAACGGCAATATTCGCAAGATATGCGGTGCCGAAATGTTAAATAAAATTGGTATAAAGCATCATTCACGTTGTCGCCGCATTTATTTTTTATTGTAGATTCATGGCTCAAAAAATCCTATGGCGGCGAAAACTGACTGGCCCAAAGCTATACAACCTTTACTAAAAAAGTATAAAAGCACGAAACACCCGCTTGAGTATAAAAGTATTTACCAGTTATTAGTAATGGTGGTTTTATCTGCGCAAGACTCAGATAAGAACATAAATAATATTGCGCCAAAATTATTTGAAGCATTTCCAAACATGAAAGCTTTATCAAAAGCTACAGATGAAACATTATTTCCTTTCATCAGTAAAGTGAGAAATTTTGCCAATAAGGCAAAGTGGTTAAGAGAAATTGCCGGAAACATAAAAGAGGATAAAAGCATTCCACTCACGCATGAAGGGCTTACCTCTTTAAAAGGCATTGGAAGTAAATCTGCCAATGTTATTTTACGCGAAGCTGGCAAGCCGGCAGAAGGCGTGATCGTTGACCTGCACGTTGTACGTGTGGCGCCGCGGTTGGGTATTGCGCAAGGAGATGATCCAAAAAAAATTGAAAAACAGATAAAGGATATACTTCCACCAAAATATTGGGATGCTGGAATGGCAATGTCATTTCATGGAAGAGAAATATGCAGGCCTCAACCTAAATGTGAAATTTGTTTGATGAGACCAGTTTGCTACTTCTATAACACTGTTATTAAGAAATTGCCGGTAAAAAAGATCGTAAAAAAGCCCCGATGAATGTTCATCGGGGCTTTTTCTATAATTAAAATTCATTAAAACAATCTTTCCTGTGGTGGTTTTATGCCCTGGCGACGGATATAGATTGTTGTTTGTCCGCGGTGGTGTGTCTGGTGTTCAAAAGTTTTTATCATCAATGCATACCTAGTTTCTTCAAAACCAAAAATCTTCTTCTTCTCGCCCCATTTACTCATGTCTGTATTTTTAACCGCGTTAATGCAATAGTCGTAGCTGGCTGTTACATAACTCATCACTGAATCTTTTTTCTGCGCGCCGGGACTGTTTTCAAGATTTGGATTCCCAAAGATTGAAGGCACTTTTTGATCTGTAGCATTCATCATCAGGAAAATATTTCCACCGGCGAGGTGTAGCATCTGCTGTGCAAAGCTTCTTATACTATCTGCGGCCACATAAGAATATTTGTCAGCTGGCATAGTATTTAAATAATCAACAGTATAAGTTTTTGCTCTTTCCCATTCTTTTACCATTTGAGCTTTTATATCTTCTGCGCTTAATGCCTGCGCCGTGGCTTGAAAAGAAGCTATCAACATAAAAAGTGATAATAGTAGCGTTGTGTTAATGATAATTTTTTTCATAAGTAATTTTTTTTGGAGGAACAATTTAGCAAAAAAGCCGGTTGCAAACTATTTTAATTGTAAAATGACAAAGTTGCCCATTGAATGACTTGTTATTGTTGTGGGATCATTGGCATCTAACCATGCATAGTGCCCGGGTTTCATATTCCGATGTTGAAGAGATTCTTTTATTTTAATATCAACGAAGGCACTATCAATGCTCACAAAAAGATAACCCGATTTGGAAGGAGGCAGTTTTGCGGTTTGTCCCTTGCTTATTCTTAATTTATAACCCGTTACTAATCTTTCATTAAATACGAGTTGCATTTCATCTTCGTTTAATTTTAACTCGCCCGGATTCAATAGGGTTACTTCATTTCGTGGTTGGCGTGCTATTAATTCTATGTCTATTACATGAAACCAACTTGTGTCCTCATTCCAAACACGATGCACACGAGGTGTCGCAAGACCATCATACATTATTTGTCCGGATAAGTTTGCGCCTTTTTGAGGTTCTTGGCCGGCAAGTTGAGACCCTACTCTTACGTTAGCAAGCGTTATAAATACGGAAGGGGTATTATGTAAATGATATAGCGTCGTGTCTTTGGCACCAAGATGCACATCAAGGATCCGGATAAATTCGTTTTCAAAAATATTATGATGTCTTGGTTCATCCCTTACATTTAGTTGCGCAGACGCAAAAACAGAATAGCAAAAGAGAACGATTAAAAAAATGTATTTGGTCATGCTTAAAGGTAACGTCTTTGAAATAAAATCGATAACTGGAACATAGTTTGATAGATTTGAATATAAATTCTTAATAAATGATACAAGTAAAAGGATATGCTGCATCGGATCCAACTACTCCGTTAGCTCCCTATAGTTTTGAAAGAAGAGATCCCAAAGAACGAGATGTCGTAGTTGATATATTATTCTCCGGCGTTTGCCACTCTGATCTTCACCAGGTAAGGGACGAATGGGGCGGATCGATTTATCCCATGGTGCCGGGTCATGAAATTGTTGGCAAAGTGACCAGGGTCGGCGATGACGTAGACAAATTCAAAATTGGCGATACAGTGGGTGTTGGTGTAATGGTAGATAGCTGCCGGGAATGCAAGCCCTGTTCAGGGTTTATGGAACAATATTGTGTTGAAGGAATGACCGGGACATACAATAATTATGAAAGGGACAAGCGTACCCTTGCGCAGGGAGGATACAGTACCCAAATTGTTTGTGATGAAAGATGGGTGTATCATGTTTCCGAGAAGCTGGACCTTCCAGGTGTTGCTCCATTACTGTGTGCCGGGATCACAACTTATTCTCCACTAAAATTTGCGGATGTAAAATCCGGGGATAGGGTAGCAGTAGCCGGGCTTGGCGGGCTTGGACATATGGCCGTTAAATTTGCAGTAGCTATGGGTGCAGAAGTAACCATGCTCAGCACTTCTCCATCTAAAGAAAAAGATGCTGAGCGTCTCGGGGCTCATCATTTTGTATTGAGTACAGACCGGGCTGCAATGAAAATGATTCAAAGTCATTTTGATGTGGTTGTTGATACCGTTAGTGCAGATCATGATTATGAAATTTATTTAAAACTACTGGACCTTCATGGTAAATTGCTCGTAGTTGGCTTGCCAAAACAGGACCCCGTGGTGAATCCGTTTGAATTGATCAAGAACCGTCGAAGTATAATTGGCTCAATGATTGGCGGTACAGTTGAAACACAGGCTATGCTTAATTTTTGTGCCGAAAAAAATATAGTGGCAGATGTAGAAGTTATACCGATGCAAAAAATAAACGAGGCTTATGAAAGATTGTTAAAAAGTGATGTGAAATACAGGTTTGTAATTGATATGGCAAGTCTGAAATA
Organism: uncultured bacterium; assembly: GCA_965652775.1. Taxonomy (GTDB): domain Bacteria; phylum Bacteroidota; class Bacteroidia; order Chitinophagales; family Chitinophagaceae; genus VBAS01. Next base: position 3,612 of record CBFGXP010000022.1, on the reverse strand, counting down.
AGTTACTTTATTCTTTTTGCTGCGTGCCTAACCAGATCAGGCCATCAATGATCATTTTATCCTGTATATCGTTGCCAAACTGAAATGATAATTCTTTATTGGTTTTATTATCATAATCAATATCATTGTGTCCCATGCTCACATAAAGCATTTTATAATTCTTATTTGTCCAGACAACCGGATAATACCCGCTATGCCATATTTCCGATTTTTTTGGTCCATTGCCCAATGGAAAACTTGAAGGATCGATCGATAAAAGTATTTTAATATCAGGATTCAAACGAATATCCTTTTCCCAGCGGTACCATTCATTTGGCGACGACCTGAATACCCGTGGTAAATTTTTTGTAGCAGGGTGTGTGCTGTCTTCAACTTTAAGAAAAGCAGAAGTAGGACGCCAGGTATTACTTTTGTATTGACCCGCTCCAATAAATGTATTATGATACCAATCCCAGTTTTGAGGAAAGGTTGATGGTGTTAATGCAAATCCCGCAAAATGAAAACCCATAAATGCACCGCCATCATCCATGTACTTTTTAAATGCATCTCTTTGTGGTCGGCCCTCAGGTCTTGAATCCAGGAAAATAACGACATTGTACCGGGAAAGGAATTCTTCATTAAGATTGTTCCAGTTATTCGTTGAGTCGTAAGAAAAATTATAAAGCTTACCCATTTCCGGGAACCATTTATTTGCTTCACGTACAAAACTGATATGGGCCAGGTCGCTTTTAGCAGTGTAAAAAGCAATTACTTTAAATAAAGGCTGCGCCGTTTGTGCATCGCCATTCGTTATAAAACAAAAGCAACTGCAAAGAATTAAAAGTTTTTTGAAATGTGTTTTAATTTTTCTCATCAGTTTATGTCAAAAAAATTATCGTATCAGCACGCAAGTTCCTTTTTGTTTATAAACTACATTATTGATCCCAAGTCCTTCGGCCATCCAAACTACTACTTGTGACGCTTGTAATTTACCGTCGATCTTTCCATCCCATCCTTTAGGATCATCCTTTATATCAAATACCAATTGTCCCCAGCGGTTGTACACCCTGAAATATTTTAGATCTTTTATTCCCACAGAAATTGGTTTTAAATAATCATTTAATCCATCCTGGTTTGGCGTAAAGCCTGATGGCACATAAATTTTTACTTCCTTGAATACTTTTACCAGTTGCGTATCTACGGTAACACATCCCGCGGCAGATTCAATTGAAATTGTATAAAGCTTATCAGTTGTTCCATTAAAAATCGGAACAAAGCTGCTCGTTGAACTTAAAAATGTGGGAGGAGCCCATTCTACATCAACACCAAAATCCCTGGCTTTTAATTGATGTGGGTAATTTACAACAGCATATTCAATCGGATAGGTTATGCCGGGTTTTGGTATTTCAATAACCACAGTCTTTTCTTCTGTTAATGCCGTGCACCTGCCATTGGAAAGCATAGCCCTGTAATTGCCCGATTGCGTTACTTTATATTGAATACCGGTCTGTCCATTTATTGGAAAGTTATCCTTTAACCATTGAATGCTATTAGTGGGTTGTACGAATAACACTGCACTGTCACCGCTGGTGATACAATAAGATAGTTTTCCCATGACGCCAATTGTAGTATCAATAATTGAAGCATCTACGACCACAGTATCGTTGGTAGCGCAGCCTCCTCCTGCACTTCTTGTTGTAAGTATGTATGTAGTTTTTGCGCCAGGTCCAGCTCTTGGATTCGCAATGTAAGGGTCCGATAATCCGGCGGTGGGGCTCCAACTATAAATCAGTCCCGGTTTCGGAATGGCGCCTATCGGCACCGGGTTTCGGTTACATGAGAACGTATCCTTACCTGCGTAGGCAACAACAGTTAATGTATCTATTAGTTGTGCAAATAATGTATCAAGACATCCATAACCGTCATATGGTACAACCTCCACCGCAATAACAGTACCTACAGGAGGAGGCGGGTTGAATGCAATGCTTTGGGAATTCCCCAGCACCTGGCTAAAATTATTATTGAACCAGGTATAGTTTTGATATCCAAAAGGAGCAGTTACATTTACAAAAGCATCATCGGGACAATAGGTAGCCCCTACAAATTCACTGCTGCATTCTGAATTCACGTCAATATAAGCATACCCGAAATGACGCGTAAATGTGCAATCGGCAGTCTTAAAAGTAATGCGGATCCGCTTGCCGGCTTTATTGTCAAGATTCATACTTACAGCTGACCAATCTTTACACCATACATCAGTTGTGTCCTGCTGGTACGGAGAAACAAAAAAACCCGGAAGTATAGAACCAAAAGGAATGAAAGTAAATGATGAACAAAGGATCAACTCATTATCGGTTACATTCAGTGCTTCGATTTCCAATCTTGGCTGTTGAAATATTTCGTGCCCCGGATCCTGGAATACCACCGCATAATGATAAATAAGTGAATAAAGATCCCTGCCTGGAGGTATTGTGAACTCATAGGATATTCCTTCTGCTTGTCCACCGCCGGTGTTGTTACCCAATCTTACAGAATAACCGCTTCCATTTGGACAGGTAACCGGAAAGCCACCAAAGTAGTCCAGTTCGCCGGTTCCGCTTGAAAACATTGTATGCTGATTTGGCACAGGGCCTCCGGATTGGGTAAGATAAATAGTGTTAACACCTCCGCCGGCTGAAACATTTCCAGTATAGCAGGTCCAGTTATCAAAAGTTCCGGTTTCAAAATCAATGTTGGGTGGGCATTGTGCAAAAGATCGAAAGGAATAAAGACAGACGGCAATTACAAGTAGTAAAAATTGTGCATAAAAATGACATGGGACTTTCCGCCTTATTTTAGTTTCGCCGGGTATACGCACAAATTTTAGATTGAATTCTAAAGATAAAACTTACTTAAGATAAACGCTAGACTTTTCTTATAGGTTGCCCATTAAAAGCCATTCTTTAAAGACATTATCTATTGAATAGGGTTTAAAAGTATTGGCTATTTTATTTCCTGCCTGCTCCCATTGCCACACATCATTTCTTCTTAGATTTGCACCTAAAGTTTACATCATGAAAATCTTCATTACCTGTATAGTTTGTATGTTGTCCGCAGCCGGTGTATTTGGTCAGAAAACAGACCCCAAAGTGGCAACGCCTGATCCTGCTAAAAAAATACAGATCGTGGAGGCTGCATGCGGGGAATGCCAATTTAAACTGGAAGGGAAGGGATGTAACCTGGCAGTCCGAATGGATGGTAAAGCATTTTTCGTTGATGGCACCGAGATAGATTCTCACGGCGATGCGCATGCAAAAGATGGCTTTTGTAATGCAGTCAGAAAGGCCGAAGTTCAGGGAGATGTGGTGAGTAACCGCTTTAAGGTTACTTATTTCAAACTGGTAAAAGAAGAAGTAAAAAAAGATCCGAATACCAAACAACAAAATTAGCATATCATAAAACGCTTAAATTACCGGCCATTCATCCCCATTAAAAATTTCTGTTAGAAAAAATCTGCCGATAATACAATACTTGTTCCTGATAAAAACTGCTTTTCATTAACTTCGCAGCCCAACATTCAACCTATGCCTGAACATTCGCATCAATTAGCTGCAATTCTTTTTGCAGACATAGTGAATTATACCGCTATGATGC
>CBFGXP010000021.1:0-28929 GCA_965652775.1 uncultured bacterium | reverse complement strand
CTTTCAACTCGCAACTTTCAACTATATTTGCGCCCTATGACAATCGAAAAATTGAATGATATGCGGTCCCGCATTGCCGGGGTAAGGAGGTTTCTTTGACGTCGATAACCGTCTTGATAAGATCCAAAATGATAAACAGCTTTCACTAAGTCCCGGTTTCTGGAATGATAATGCCCGTGCGACTTCCATCATGAAAGAAATAAAAGTGAATGAATACTGGGTCGATCTGTATAATCAAACAGTATCGGCAGTCGAAGATTTTGCTGTATTGTTTGATTTCTGGAAAGCTGGTGATGCAACAGAAGAAGAAACAAAAGTTGCTTTTGAAAAAGCATTGACAATGCTTGATGATGCGGAATTCAAAGCAACCCTTAATGAACCGGAAGATGAATTGCCCGCTGTGTTACAAATAAACTCCGGTGCCGGTGGTACTGAAAGCCAGGATTGGGCCGAGATACTTGCACGTATGTATCGCATGTATGGAGAAAAACAAGGTTGGAAAGTAAAAGAGTTGGATTGGCAGTGGGGCGATGGTGCAGGAATTAAAACCTGCACTTATGAATTTGAGGGACCCTTTGCTTATGGTTTCTTAAAAGCAGAGAGTGGTGTGCATCGGTTGGTTCGCATTTCACCTTTTGATAGTAATGCTCGTCGTCATACTTCATTCGCATCAGTATTTGTTTATCCGTTAGTGGATGATACTATTAATATTGAAATAAAACCTGCAGATGTAAAAATGGAAACATCACGTAGTGGCGGCGCCGGCGGACAGAATGTAAATAAAGTAGAAACAAAAGTTCAGTTGACGCATATACCGACTGGTATTGTTGTGGTTTGTCAGCAGGACAGAACTCAGCTTGGTAACAGGGAGCTGGCTATGCAAATGTTGAAGAGCCGTTTGTATGAAGAAGAGCTTCGCAAAAGACAAGCCATAAAAGATGCAACAAATTCATCAAAGAAAAAAATAGAGTGGGGTTCGCAAATTCGTTCTTATGTTTTTCATCCTTATAAAATGATCAAAGATCATCGTACAGATTTTGAAGTCGGAAATGTGCAGCCGGTGATGGATGGAGAATTGGATGGATTTATAAAAGCGTATTTAATGAGTGAGAAGGAAGGTGCCAGTTCTTAAATTTTTTAACCGCAAAGACGCAAAAATGCGCTAAGGCAAAAAGATCTCTTTGCGTTTCTTTTGTACTAAACTTTGCACCTTTGCGGTTCAAATAAGCCAAAAAAATAATTAAATATGAGTTTAGGTTATTTCAGCTATCCAATGCCTGTTAACGAACCAGTACTTTCTTATGCACCTAACAGCCCGGAAAGAAAGAGATTAAAAGAAGTTTTAACTGAATTAAAAAAAGAACAGATCGATGTACCGATGTATATCGGTAGCAAAGAAGTAAGAACAAATAAGAAGGGAACGCTTCATCCTCCACATGAAATTGCTTATACACTTGGAACTTACTCTGAAGGAAATGAAAAGCATGTTGCACAGGCGATCGATGCCGCATTAGCGGCAAGAGAAAGTTGGGCGAATATGGATTGGGAAACAAGAGCCAATATTTTTTTGAAAGCGGCTGACCTCATGGCGACTAAGTATCGTCCGTACATGAATGGAACTACAATGCTTGGCCAAAGTAAAAATGTTTACCAGGCAGAAATAGATGCAGCATGTGAGTTAATAGATTTCCTCCGTTTTAATGTTCATTTCTTAACTGAGATATACAAGCAACAACCAATCAGCAGCCCGGGGATGCATAATAGGATGGAGTATCGGCCGCTTGAAGGATTTGTGCTGGCCATTACTCCATTCAACTTTACCGCTATTGGTGGTAATCTTCCGACAAGCGCAGCCATGTGTGGTAATGTTGTTGTCTGGAAACCAGCGCATACACAAATTTATTCTGCGCAGATGTTCATGCGAATCTTAAAAGAAGCAGGTTTGCCTGATGGAGTGATTAACCTCATATATGTGAGCGGGCCCGTACTTGGAAATGTTTGTTTCAACCATCCTGATTTTGCAGGAGTTCATTTTACCGGATCGACAGGTGTATTTAATTATATGTGGGAGACAATTGGAAAGAATATGGGTAATTATAAATCTTATCCAAGAATTGTTGGAGAAACAGGTGGGAAAGATTTTGTCATCGCACATAAATCTGCAGATCCTGATGTGGTGGTTACTGCGTTGCTTCGCGGCGCATTTGAATTCCAGGGACAAAAATGTTCCGCCGCCTCGAGGGCTTATCTACCTTCCAATATTGCCGAAGAAGTAAAAAAGAAATTGATCGACGGTGTAAAGAGTCTTAAAATGGGCAGCCCGGAAGATTTTACAAATTTCATTAATGCTGTGATCGATGAAAAAAGTTTTGATAGCATTAAAAAATACATTGACAACGCCAGGAAAGATAAAAAAGCAGAGATATGGGTAGGAGGTAAGTGTGATAAGAGCAAGGGTTATTTTATTCAACCAACGATCATAGAAGCAAAAGACCCAAAGTATGTAACCATGTGTGAAGAGATTTTCGGGCCAGTACTTACCATATATATATATAATGCCAGCCAATTTGAACGAACACTCGAGCTCGTCAATTCTACATCGCCTTATGCATTAACAGGAGCGGTGATCTCAAAAGACAAGACCGCAATTGAGCTCGCAACTAATAAGCTAAGAAACGCTGCAGGCAATTTTTATATAAATGATAAACCAACCGGCGCGGTTGTAGGTCAACAACCATTTGGTGGCGCAAGAGCCAGCGGCACAAATGATAAAGCAGGAAGTATTTTGAATCTTTATCGTTGGTTGAGTGCAAGGACAATAAAAGAAACATTTAATCCTCCTACGGATTATCGCTATCCTTTTATGCAGGATAAATAGTAAAGTTGCCACGATAGAATACTATCAAAGTCTAGAAGATAAAGCTTTGATGGATGGCTATGCTGTTATATTTTGGCAGCTATTTATTAACTAAAAAAATCCGTAACATGAAAAACGTTTTAGCCATTTTCATTCTGTCTTCCACTATTACTTTATCTGCCAAAGCACAGGATAAGGTTCTGTTGAAACCTTTCAAGTTTGACCTAAGCATTGGTTATGCCATTCCAGGTGGCGAAGGTGTTAAAGGAGGTATTATCCTGGCTGGTGAACCGAAGTATGCAGTCATCCCAAATCTTGCAGTTGGTTTGCGTTTCGAGGGAGCCATTATTGCGAAGTTCAGTGGTTATGATGAGGATGGAAATGCAATGGATACTAAAGTAAAAGCAGCAGGTTCCTATTTAGCTACAGGGGATTATTATTTTACTAATAATTTCGCGTTGCGTCCGTTTGCCGGTGCGGGTGCAGGAATTTATTCAATTGCAGGTATTGAAGTGAATTCTAGCAGCGGAAAAGTTTCCGGCGGATCTGAATTCGGCGGAATGGTAAGAGCTGGTATTGAAGCCGGCCATTTCCGTTTGGGGCTTGAATATAACATGGTACCAAAGACAACATTTGAAGGTTATAATTCAAATGGTGACTATGTTACAGGTTTAACTTCAAGTAACAGTTATATTGGAATTAAAGTCGGTGCTTTCATCGGCGGCGGCAGAAAATAATTATTTGATGAATTTTTTATAAAGGCTGTCTTTAAATGACAGCCTTTATTTTTAGTGCACGTATTTTTCGTTTTCTTTGCAAAGCAGTTAAAAATTATATTATTGAAATCAATTCTTACAGCGCAACAATTAGACATAACTATTAAGAGACTTGCACACCAGGTGTTAGAAAATCATGTCAACCTTGATGAGACAGTGCTGATCGGCCTGCAGCCACGTGGTGTTTTTTTATCTGATCAACTGGTTAATGAAATAAAAAAAGAAACTTCAGCAGATAAGATTCAATACGGTAAACTTGATATCACATTTTATCGCGATGATATCCGTAAAGAACTTCATATTGCGAATCGTACAGACATTCCATTTTCCATTGAAGGAAAAAATGTAATACTTATAGATGATGTCTTGTACACGGGTCGTACAATTCGTGCGGCACTTGATGCACTTCTTGATTTTGGTCGTCCCGAAAAAGTTGAACTGTGTGTTTTGATCGATCGTCGCTTCAGCAGGCAGTTACCTATACATCCTGATTATACTGGCAAATCTATTGATGCAATTGTTTCCCAAAAAGTAAAAGTATACTGGAAAATTAAAGATGGGAAAGATGAAGTTTGTCTCGTGAACGATTGAATAATTTAATCCTCTTTTATTTTTCTGTCAGTTCGTGTACTTTCAACACTATCCCTTTCATTTATGGATTAATAAAAACTGAATTGCATTTTTTCATTGGTAAAACACACCTTTTTTTACAATTATTCCAAACAACTGTTTGGTTATCAGAAAAAAAAATTTGATTAAAATTATTTAGATGTGTTTTTTTTTTCTGAAATTGCTGTATATCCTTCTAACCGATTCTAAAAACTGCTTGTATTATGAAATTAAAAACTCCGACGCTTGTCAGATTGACAAAGCATACCTCTCTGTTATTAAGTTTCCTTTTCATTTTTATTAGCGCTACTGCTCAGAAGCAAGTTACGGGAGTGATAAAAAGCTCTACCGGACCGGTAGCCGGGGCAACTGTTGTCGTAAAGAATTCTACAGTTGCAACTCAAACTGATAATGCTGGAAAGTTTTCTATTACTGTACCTGCTGATAGATCAATTCTGGTAGTTTCATTTATTGGCCTTGAGACACAGGAAGTAGATGTTTCTAAATTATCTGAAGTAGACGTTACATTGGCTTCAGTTATTTCAACGTTGAATGAAGTAGTCGTAACAGGTTATACTGCGCAAAAGAAAAAAGAAATCACTGGAGCGGTTTCAGTTATTAAGCCGTCAGAGTTAACGAAAGTTGCTGCTCCTTCATTTCTCCAGCAAATTGAAGGTCGGGCCTCCGGCGTACAAACTACTTCATCTGGCTCTCCGGGTGGCGGTGTTTCATTGCGCATCCGTGGTAACTCAACGTTTACCGAAGGTGGTGGCGATCCTTTGATCATTGTGGATGGATTGCAAATGAAAGGAGCCTTCCAAAATCAATTAAATCCAAATGATATTGAAAGCATTCAGGTGCTGAAAGATGCAGCGACAACTGCGTCTTATGGTATTGGAGCCAATAATGGTGTTATCATCATCACCACCAAAAAAGGAAAAAGCGGACAAGCCAGAGTTAATTTAAGTACATATTATGGTATGCAGACTGCTGTAAAGACCTACGAAGATCAGTTACTGAAAACTTCGGCAGAATATATGGATCTTATTTACCAATCATATAAGAATCCAGGGCAATGGCCAAGGACACCAGACCCTTCTGGCAACTATGATAATGTGGCAAGGACCTATGGCATAGGTGCAACTCCGGTGCTACCACAATATGTAAATCCATTACCTCCTGCCAATAATCTAACTGCTCCTTTGAATCTCACTTATAATTATCCGGATAATTTGGTTATGAAAGCAAGTCCCGGTACAAACTGGTGGGATGCGGTTTTCCAAACCAATGCACCGATGTACGAAGCAAATATTGATGTTTCCGGCGGAAGTGACCGGGGCAAATATTTCTTTAGCACCAATTATTTCAGCCAGGATGGTATCATGCGGTATACTGATTATAAAAAATATTCTGTAAGAGCCAATACTGAATTTAAAGTGAAAGGGTTCACATTTGGCGAAAATCTGACTATTGCTTTCGATAATTATGTTGGTCAGCCTAACGGCAACCAGGTAGAACAAAATATGATCAATGAAGGATTGCTGAAGATGCAACCCATTATCCCTGTTTATGATGAAGGAGGAAACTGGGGTGGAACGAAGGCTGGATTTGGTAATGGTAAAAACGGGAGAGCACAATTATTTCGTAATAAAGACAACAGGGGTGAAGGACAAAGAATTTTTGGAAGTGTCTTTGGAGAAGTAGTATTCCTTAAACACTTTACCGGGCGTATAATGTATGGCGCTGATGCGGGTTGGAATTTTGGAAAGAACTATCGTTTTACTGATTACGAATCGAATGAAGTTACGGGCCAGAATTTTTCTGAATTTATCAACAGGTATTATAACTGGATTTTTTCTCAACAGATTACATATGCCAACAGGTTTGGAGATCACGATGTCAGAGTTACCGGAGTACATGAGGCAAGGCTGAATTCTTTCAGGAATATCAACGCCAGTCTCAGCGGATACCAGATCGACCTGCAGTCTTTGTGGTATATCAATTCAGCATTTGGTGATCCTGCCACCCGGGCCGTTCAATCCAGTGGTGGTAAGAATAATGCTAAAGAAAGTTATCTCGGCCGGGTTGAGTATGGATACAAAGGAAAATACCTGTTTAATGGTTCTGCAAGATTTGATCAGTCATCCAATTTTGCAGAGGATAAAGGAGAGTTATTCGGCGGGATAGGATTGGCGTGGAGAGTAAGTGATGAGAACTTCATGCAGGGTGTTAACTTCATCAATGATTTGAAGTTAAGGGTAGCCTGGGGCGTAACCGGGAATGATGCAATAGACGGGTCCAGGAATTACTCATTATACGGTGGAGGCCCTGGCCAGACTTTTTATGATATAAATGGTCAAAACACATCTGTTGTAACAGGATATTCGCCGGTGAGTGCAGGCCATCCTGTTGTGTGGGAAAAGCAAAAGCAACAGAACATAGGTATTGATGCCCTTTTGTTTAATAGCAAATTGGAGACTTCAATAGATGTTTATAAACGTGTTAATGAAGACTTTCTTTTTGCACCGGGACAACCAGGTACTTTTGGAGCAATGGGAGGCGTGGTAGCAGTGCCATATGAAAACATTGGAAGTATTTCTAATAAAGGAGTTGAATTGAGCTTTGTTTGGAAAGATAATTTTTCCAGGGATTGGAAGTTTGATGCAGGGCTTAACTTAACTTTTAACAAAAACAATATAGATGAGTTGGCACCGAAATTCAGTGTTACTGACTTTTTCCCTTCTGCTCCTGAGTCAAGAATTGGCTCTCTTGTTCGCAACTATACAGGAAATCCCATGAGTACTTTTTATGGATACACCCTCGATGGTATTTACCAAAGTACAGCTGAGGTAAATAATGGAATTGCGCAAGATGGAAAACAAGTTGGTCGTTTTCGCTGGAAGGATATAAACGGGGATAAGAAAATTGATAATGACGATAAAGGAATTATTGGCGATCCTAATCCGGATGTGATCTTTGGGTTTAGTTTTAATCTTGCTTATAAAGGGTTTGATTTTAATATGTTTTTACAGGGCACAGCCGGTAATGAGGCTTTTAATTATACAAAATATTTTACCGATTTTTATGGCTTTAGCGGCAACCGTTCTAACCGGATGCTGTATCAGTCATGGACGCCTACACGGACAGATGCTATTCTTCCGATGCTTGACATAACCGATAATTATAGTTTCCAGCCAAGCACTTATTATGTGGAAGATGCTTCTTACCTGAGAGCAAAAGTGATTCAATTGGGCTACACGTTTAAGTCTTCTCTTTTGTCAAAGGCTAATATTGAAAACGCAAGGATCTATATACAGGGACAAAATCTATTTACTATAACCAGTTACCAGGGTCTTGATCCGGCAATGGGTACCAGGAATAATGCAACTGAGCAATGGACTGGTATTGACTATGGTAATTATCCTGCAGCCAGGGTTATAATGTTTGGATTAAATATGTCATTCTGATTTTTAAAAGCAAAAAATTCAATTATGCGAATCAATAATAATTTCAAAAAAATTTTCGGTGCAATTCTTCTTGGCGTCGTGGTTTTTTCCTGTAAAAAATCCTTCCTGGAGAGACCTCCGGAAGCTGCATTTAACGAGGCGACGCTTGCCAATGAAAAAGGAGTAAACGCTGTTTTGATCGGCGCCTATGCAGCGTTGGATGGATGGGCTGATAATGGTTGGAGCAATGCGGCAGGTAATCCATGGCCTACAGCTGGAAGTAATTGGGTGTGGGGTAGCGTGACCTCAGATGATGCCACACCTGGTTCACAGCCTAATGACCAGGTCGCAGTAGAAAGAATGAACCGATATCAATTTCAGACGGATGATGCTTATTTCCGTGCAAAATACCAGGCTATTTATTGGGGCATTGGTCGTGCAAATTCAGTTATCGCATTGGCTGCAAAAGCTACAGATATGCCAGTTGCCGCAAAGGACCAGGCTATCGCTGAAGCCCGTTACCTGAGAGCATGGTACCATGCAGATGGATATAAATTATTTAAGAACATTCCATACATCAGCGAAGCAACAACTGAGTACCGCCAAAAAAATGATGTAGATATTTTTCCTAAAATAAAGGAAGATCTTGATTTTGCGATTTCCAAACTTCCGGAGAAAACAAGTAACTCATCCGGTCGTGCCACGAAAGGAGCTGCACAGGCATTATTAGCAAGGCTTCATATGCAGAGACAAGAATATGCGGCAGCCAAGCCCTTATTGGCCGCAATTATTTCCAGTAATAAATATTCTCTTGTGGATAATTTTCATGACAATTATGATGCATCAAAGCAAAATAATAATGAAATGATCTTTGTTTACAAGTCATCAGTAAATGATGGTGCAGGCGAAAGTGCAAATGGAAATTGGGGTGATCGCCTGATGGGTATTCATAATATGCCCGGCGCTAATGCATGTTGTGGTTTTCATACTGCTACTTATAATCTGCTCAATGCAATGAAAACAGATGCTGCCGGATTGCCGATGGCAAATTTTAATGCTGCAGATTATGTTCCTGCAACAGATAATCTCGATCCAAGGGCTGACTGGACGTTTGCGCGTCCCGGAATTCCGTTGTATGACTGGGGTCCCTACCAGGGCGCCTGGGAACGTGACTTAGGCTACACAGGTACTTTTGCCCCTAGAAAAAGCACTTTTCACAAAGGTCAATATAAAGCGCTATCAACTGCCAGCGGATGGAGTGATTGGCCAAACGCCATTGATGTTCCATTGATGCGTTATGCTGATGTATTGCTGATGGCCGCTGAATGTGAGATAGAAACTAATGGCAGTCTGGCCCAGGCAAATACATGGATCAACATGGTAAGAGCAAGGGCTCAAAAATTTGTTCAGGGAGCAGGAACCAGCGAGGCTACTATTTCCCAGGCCTTACCAGCACCGGTTGGCGGAATAATGACCGCAACAGTAAATTCCACCAACTACAAAATCGGATTATGGCCTGCTTTCGCTAACCAGGCTGCTGCCCGTGATGCTCTTCGTTTTGAGAGAAGACTGGAATTTGCGATGGAAGGAAATCGTTTTTTTGACCTCGTCCGCTGGGGAGTTGCTGCAACGGTATTGAATGCATATGTGGCCGTTGAAAAAAATAAGTTTGGTTGTTATGCCGGCGCTGAAACATTTACTGCCAAGCATACTTTATTCCCTATTCCTGCCGTAGAGATTGAACTGAGTAAGATCGATGGTGTTGCTCAGCTGAAGCAAAATCCAGGTTATTAATCGTGTCAATATTTTTTGAAAAGGGTGCCCTTTTAAGGGTACCCTTTTCTTTGTTTGAAAATCACCATAATTATACATTGAGCTTACGCATAGTAATATAAATACCATTAACTTGCCCGGAAACTTTTCATACATCTCTGCATAGGAGAAATTGCATATTATATGTTGACGAATTATTGGAAATCTCTTCTATTGTTCCCTTGCTTTGTGTTCATTTTTTCCTCGTGTAAAGATGTAAAGCAGGACGAGACGACTTACCAGCCTCCAGCTAACGCTTTATTTTCAAAGTTGCCGTCATCAGTAACCGGTGTCAACTTTTCTAACCCGGTAGAAGACGACAGCTCATATAATATTCTTACTTACCGGAATTTTTATAATGGTGGCGGAGTGGCAACAGGCGACATAAATAATGATGGTCTGCCCGATATATTTCTGACGGCTAATCTTGCCGACAGCAAACTTTACCTCAACAAAGGCAATTTTCAGTTTGAAGATATTACGGTATCATCAGGAATTAAAAGCAGGAAAGGCTGGCGTACAGGAGTTACTATGGCCGACGTAAATGCTGATGGCTGGTTGGATATTTATATCTGCAATAGCGGCGATATAAAAGGAGATGATAAAGAAAATGAACTTTATATCAATCAGCATAATAATACATTCAGGGAACAGGCGAAGGAATATGGACTGAATGACGCAGGATTTACTACCCATATTTCTTTTTTTGATTATGATCTTGATAACGATCTTGATGCTTATATCCTGAACAACAGTTTTGTGGATGTTTACAAATTTGATCTTGACTCGGCAAGAAAGATAAGGGATCCGCTCGGTCACAAGCTAATGCGAAATGATAATAATCATTTTGTTGATGTAAGTGAAAATGCAGGCATTGCCAGTATTAAAATCGCCTATGGACTTGGTGTTTCTGTTAGTGACCTGAATGGAGACATGTATCCTGACATTTACATCAGTAATGATTTTTATGAAAAGGATTACCTGTATATCAATCAGCGAAACGGAACCTTTAAAGATGAGTTGGCGCAGCGGGTACCACATATTTCTTCTTCTAGTATGGGAGCTGATGTGGCAGATCTGAACAATGATGGGAAAATGGATCTCATAACTACCGACATGCTTCCGGAAGATGAATACCGGTTAAAGACAATGAATCGATTTGAAGAATATCATGTGGAAAGTATGAAGTATCGTTCAAGTTTTCATTTTCAGTATCCGCAAAACTGTTTGCAGCTGAATAATGGAAATGGGCAATTCAGTGAAATTGGATGGTACGCCGGAGTATCGGCAACTGATTGGAGCTGGGGCGCACTGATCTTTGATTTTGATAACGATGGCAACAGGGATATTTTTATCAGCAATGGTATTTATCGTGATATTACTGACATGGATTTTTCAGAGTTTCTTGCGGATAAATCTGAGGTCAAAAAAGTTGTTGCTCAAAAAGGCCGTTTTGATTTTCGTGATTTTCTTCCGCATATCAACTCTACCAGACTTCCGAATTATGCTTATGTAAGTCAGCCCGACATGAAGTTTAAAAACGAATCGGAGGCACTTGGTCTTGGCGAACCATCTTTCAGCAACGGCGTTGCCTATGCTGACCTTGATAATGATGGTGATTTTGATCTTGTAGTAAATAATATCAACGATCCTTGTTTTATTTACCGTAATGAAGCAAATAAAATAAAAAACAATCACTTTTTGAAAGTAGCTCTGAAAGGGAAAGGGCAAAATCCTTTTGGAGTTGGAGCCTGGTTAAATTTATTTGTAAAAGGGAAAAAAGAGGTTTTGCAGAATTATCCTGTGCGGAGTTTTCAGAGCTGCGTAGATCCCAAATTGATTTTTGGCCTAGGTCAAAACACAAAAATAGACTCATTAGAAGTTATCTGGCCTGATCTTACACGACAAGTAGTTTATGACCTGCAGGCGGATAAAGAGATAATCCTTGAACAAAAAAATGCAGATAGAAAGTTTATTCCCATCCAGCAAGATAAAAAAATATTTTCTGATATAACAGCCAGGATGATCAGTTCACCTGCTGTTTATAATGAGAATGTTTATGTAGATTATAATGCAGAAAGGTTAATACCTTATATGCTATCAACGCAGGGCCCCAAACTATCTTCCGGAGATATAAATAATGATGGCCTGGAAGATTTTTATTTCGGAGGAGCGGTAGGTGAACCCAAAAGATTGTTTACCCAAACACCCTCCGGATTTGAGATCAGCAAACAAGATATATTCGAAATGGAAAAGGACAAGGAAGATGCAGGCTCAGCATTTTTTGATATTGACAAAGACGGAGACCTCGATCTGCTGGTTGCGAGCGGTGGTTATCAATATGACCAGGGAAGTTCATTGTTGGCGGCGAGGATTTATATGAATGATGGCAAAGGAAAATTTTCCGGAGGAAAAATGCCGGATGTTTTCACCAATGCATCGTGTGTAATTGTTGCAGATTATGACAAAGATGGATATGAAGATGTTTTTATTGGAGGACGGGCGGTCTCTTCCAACTATGGAAAGAGTGGTCGCAGCTATCTTTTACATAATGAAAAGGGGATATTAATTGATAAGACGCCCGATCTTCTGAAGGAGACAGGTATGGTAACAGATGCTTCGTGGACTGATTTAAACAGAGATGGCTTTCCTGAATTAATACTGGTTGGTGATTGGATGCCTGTTATATTATTTTCTAACAACAATGGAATACTGGAAAGTAAGAAAATCATTGAAAACAGTGCTGGTTGGTGGAATTGTATTCAGCCTGCAGATGTTGATGGTGATGGTGATTTGGACTTTGTGTTGGGCAACTTTGGGCTCAATTCAAGATTAAAAGCTTCAGTTGAAAAGCCAATGGAACTTTTTATCAATGATTTTGACAATAACGGAACCACAGAAAGCTTGCTTACTTATTACTGGCCAGATGGCAAAAATCATTTGTTCAATTCAAAAACTGATGTTACATCACAAATGCCTGCTTTGAAGAAAAAGTTCTTATTGTATAAAGATTTTGCGGGCAAAAGTATTCAGGATGTAGCTGGAGAAGACAATTTGAAAAAATCTCAAAAGCTGCAGGTTCAAACGTTAGCTTCCTCAATTCTGATAAATGAAGGAAACATGAAGTTTAATTTACGTTCTTTACCTGGCATGGCTCAGTTTTCACCAATATTCGGGATAGTAACTGATGACCTCGATCATGACGGATTGATCGATATTTTTGCAGTAGGAAATTTTTATGATGTAAAGCCTGACCTGGGAAGAATGGATGCACGTGGCGTTTGTTTTTTGAAAGGAGATGGGAAGGGAAATTTTGAATACGTTCCTGGTCAAAACCTGGATATTCAATTTCAATCCCAATTCAGAGATGTACTATTATTAAAAGGGAAACAGAAGAAGAGATTATTGCTGGCAAGAAATGGTGATGCCTTGCTTTTTCTTGAAGCGAAATAAAATTAATTATCACAATTAAGTAATAAAATGAAAAACTTACTTAGAAAGACATGGTTTCAAATCATATTGGCCGGAGCAGTGATAGGTGCCGCGTTGATTATACTGGATAATGAATTTCAGCTTTGGAGCAAGATCAAAAAAGATAAGGGAGAATATGTTGGCCCGGTAGAAGGAGATAAGGACAAAATGTATATCACTACTGCTTCTTATTCTGAAACCTCTTTTGACTTTGGAAAAGTGAAGGAGACCGACACAGTCGTTCATAAGATCATGGTTAAAAATACCGGTAAGGAACCTCTCTTTATTTTTAAGGCAATAGGTTCCTGCGAATGTGTCAGAGCTTTTTTTTCCCGGGATCCAATCGCTCCGAAAGCCGAAGCGGAAATTACTGTGGTGTTTCTTGGTAAAGGTCGTAAAGGGAAACAGCGGCGTTCAGTTATGATTGATACTAATACAGAGCCTGCTGAAATGGTAATAGTTGTTACCGGAGAAGTTGAATAATGAATGCTCAATAAAAATCTAAGAATTCAAAACCCAGCATGAGTAAATGATAGCGACGACACGAATTTTGGTGAGATACATATTTCTTCTGGAATTATGTTTATTGATTTTTTCATGCAACCAGGAAAAGAAGACACTTTTTACTTTGCTCGACGCTGGTTCTACTTCAATTACGTTCAGTAACCGCATATTTGAAAATGATTCTGTAAATATCATCGACAATGAATATGTTTATAATGGCGGAGGTGTTGCTATAGGTGATTTCAATAATGATGGACTCCAGGATGTTTATTTTACCGGCAATATGGTTAGCAACAGACTTTACATGAACAAAGGTAAAATGCATTTTGCTGATGTCACTGACGTTAGTGGTGCCACTGGCGAAGGACGCTGGTGCTCCGGGGTTGCGTTAGTAGATATTAATAGCGACAGCTTGCTGGATATTTATGTATGTGCCACTTTTAAAAATGATCCGGCAGCAAGGGCTAATATGCTGTATGTAAACCAGGGGTTGAATAAGGAAGGTGTTCCTACATTTAAGGAACTGGCGTCTGATTACGGAATAGCCGATACAACCCAAACGACCAATGCCGCTTTTTTTGATTACGATAATGATGGTGATCTTGATCTTTTTGTGTTGGTTGATCGCCTGGAGCCGGATCATTATCCAAATAAGTATAAGTTCACGGTTACAGATGGAAGTTCACAGGGGACAAGCCGGCTTTACCAAAACAATTGGAATGATTCATTACAGCACCCGGTATTTACAAATATTTCAAAGGAGGCTGGAATATTAACGGAGGGGTATGGGCTGGGGGTTCATATCGCTGATATAAATAAAGATGGTTGGCCTGATATTTATGTGACGAACGATTATATCTCCAACGATCTCTTATATATTAATAACAGAAACGGAACGTTTACTGATCGTGCCGCAGAATATTTAAAGCATACAAGTTTTTCAGCCATGGGTAATGATATTGCCGACATCAATAATGACGGTTTTCAGGACATCATCGCACTGGATATGTTACCTGAAGATAATTACCGGAAAAAAATGATGCTCAATCCGAATAACTATTCCTTTTATTTAAATACACGAGAATACAAATATCAGTATCAGTATGTCAGAAATACTGTGCAACTTAATATGGGTTTTCGTCCTGGTACTGACTCGGTCAAGCACCCGGTATTTGGCGACATTGCATTTTATTCCGGACTTTCATCAACTGACTGGAGCTGGGCGCCATTGGTTGCCGATTTTGATAATGATGGTTTTCGGGATGTGATCATCACAAACGGTTTCCCACGAGATGTAACGGATCATGATTTTATTGCCTACCGAACCAATACAAGAAATTATGCTCCCAAAGAGATGTTGCTGGAACAGATACCTGCAGTCAAGCTTCGCAACTATGCGTACCGCAATAATGGCGATCTCACGTTTGCCGACGTAAGCAAAGATTGGGGAATTGTGTTGCCTACCTTTTCCAATGGCGCAGCTTATGCTGACCTGGACAACGACGGTGATCTCGATTATATCGTAAATAACATCAACGATTCCGCTCATGTGTATAGAAATAATTTAAAGGAAGATAAAAATGGTTCATCCAATTATTTGCGTATCCGTTTGAAAAATGAAAAGGGCAACGAGGAAGGTTTTGGAACTTTTGTTGAGATCGGGTATAGTGATGGGAAAATACAAGTGCATGAACAAACTCCTTATCGCGGTTATCTTTCAACAATGGAACCATTTATTCATTTCGGATTGGGCAAAGATTCTCTTGTAAAAAATATTAAAGTAACATGGCCTGATGGAAAAATTCAGTCGATCAGTAATGTGAAAGCCAACCAGGTGATCACAATTGAAAAATCATCCAATCTATTTGCGGCTGGAGTTGATAGCAATACTGCTCAGCCCTGGCTCCGCGATATTACAGAGACTTCAGGCGTTTCATATTTGCACCCAGAACGGGATTACATTGATTTTGGAGTACAGAAATTATTGCCTCACAAGTTTAGCCAGTATGGCCCGGCGATTGCAGTTGGTGATGTGAATGGAGATCAATTGGACGACTTTTTCGTAAGCGGGTCATACGGGTATTCAGGGAAATTTTTCCTGCAAAATGCGAAAGGAGGTTTTACAGAAAAGTATCTGCAGCCAGATGCAAGTATGGAAAATAAACAGCAGGAAGATGGCGGCGTGCTTTTATTTGATGCAGATAATGATGGAGATCTCGATTTGTTTATTGCAAGCGGTGGTTATGAAAATACAAAAGGTTCTGACAATTATATCGACCGGTTTTATATTAATGATGGCAAAGGAAATTTTTTACAATCACTAAATGCAGTTCCTTCATCTAACATCAGTAAAAGTTGTGTGAAGGCCGCCGATTATGATAGCGACGGCGATCTTGATTTATTTGTGGGGGGACGAGTGCATCCTGAAAAGTATCCTTTATCTGTTTCTTCTTATATCTTACGAAATGATAGCAAGCCAGGATCTGTTCATTTTATTGATGTAACAAAAGATGTAGCGCCGGCATTAGTAGATATTGGATTGATATGTGATATGCTATGGACGGATTTTGATAATGATGGATCGGTAGATATGCTGCTGGCAGGAGAGTGGATGCCGTTAACGGTATTGAAGAATAACAGGGGAACATTCAGAAATATTACTTCGGCATCTGGCTTAGATACTTTACACGGGTGGTGGAGCAGCTTATGTGCAGGCGATTTTGATAATGACGGAGACATAGACTACATAGCCGGCAATACAGGCCTAAATACTTTTTATAAATCATCAAAGGATCACCCGGTAAAAATTTATGCCGGGGATTTTAACAAAGACGGCGGCTATGATGCTGTACCCTCTCTTTATTTGCCGGACAAACAAAATAAACTACAAGAGTTTCCCGCATTTGGCCGTGATGATATGATCCGCCAAATGATTGCATTCAAAGCCCGGTTTACAAATTATAATTCTTACGCGGCTGCTTCTATAGATAAAGTACTTACAAAACAGGAAATGGAACAATCGCTGAAACTCTATGCGAATTGCCTTGCAAGTTGTTTTATAAAAAATAATGGTAATGGGAAGTTTGAGATAAAGCAATTGCCGGTGGAGGCTCAGCTCTCAACTGTGTACGCTACAATTGCTGATGACGTGGACGGAGATGGCAATCTTGATCTGATTATCACGGGTAACGACCATGGCATTGAGATCGGTACGGGTCGTTATGATGCATTTAATGGATTAGTATTAAAAGGTGATAGCAATGGAAATTTTACTCCACTTGGTCTACAACAAAGTGGCTTGTATATACCAGGCGATGGTAAAAGCCTGGCAATAATAAGATCCACCAATCAAAAACCATTATTGTTAGCGGGCCAAAACCAGGGACCATTATTGCTATTTTCAAAAAGCATGAATAGTAGCGTAATTCCAGTTCAACCCACTGATGTGTATGCTGAAATTCATTACAGCAATGGCAAAAAGCGAAAAGAGGAATTCTATTTTGGCAATACATTTTATTCTCAATCGGGAAGATGTATAGTAGCAGGAGCGGGAATAAAATCAATTTCAATTACAGATACGAAAGGAAACAAACGAAATATAAATTTTTAAGATGAAAGTCAAACTATTTTTGGTTGTTTTTGTTTGCTTTACATTTCTGATTAGTTATAGCCTGGCTTGTAGCAATTCTCAAAATAAAGTTATAGAAGAAGGCAAGGAACTGGCACAGATACATTGTGTGTCATGCCATGCTTTCCCAGATCCGTCCTTACTTAGTAAGAAAGCATGGACCGATGTATTCCCTAAAATGGCCGAATTGATGTATGTGGATGGCTATTACAATCACTATGATATTAGTGGACCACAGGATGATCGACCGGCGTCGAGGAAAGCTCCGGAGCAATTATTCCCTTACGACAAATGGGAGAAGATCGTAAAATATTACATGGTAACTGCTCCATCAGATCAACCGGGCAGACCAAGGAAATGGCCTGAAATTAAAGCTGGCTTAAATAATATTGCAACTCACTTTATCTATAATATAACCACTGATCCTTTTACAACGCTTGTACGGTTTGATACAAATCGACATCAAATATTTTTTGCCGATGGAAATGCAGAAAAGCTGTTTGCGCTGAACACAGACTTTAACTTGATCGATTCTTTTTCTGTCTTCACCGGTGCAACGGATGTGAAATTTGAAGAGGATCATATGCCCGTGATTACAATGGGTATTTTAAAGCCATCAGATGGAAAGCTTGGAAAACTTGCTTTTGCTGAAAAAGGCAAATCCCCAACTATTCTAATTGACAGCCTGCAAAGGCCCGTTCAGGCTACATATGCAGATCTGGATGGAGATGGTAAGGAAGATATTGTTATCAGTGAATTTGGTTTCAGGTATGGGTGCCTGGCATGGTTTGAAAGCGAAGGGGACAATCGATATAAAAAACACTTGTTAAGGGACCTTCCCGGCGCTACACGCAGCGAAGTATTCGATCTCAATAAGGATGGCAAGCCTGATATTATTTGTCTAATGGCACAGGGCGATGAGGGAATATTTTTATATTATAATGAGGGAAAGGGAAAGTTCAGGGAAGAAAGGGCACTGCAGTTACCACCTGTTTACGGTTCTAATTATTTTCAGCTATTTGATTTTAATAAGGATGGATACGTCGATATTCTCCTTACGAATGGAGATAATGCAGACTATTCAATGGTATTAAAGGCCTATCATGGCATAAGAATCTTTCTGAATGACGGTACTAATCATTTTAAAGAAAATGTTTTCCTGCCCGTATATGGTGTCCAGAAAGCAATGCCGGTGGATATGGATAATGACGGGGACGTCGACCTTGTGTCCATTTCTTTTTTCCCGGATTATGCCAAGAATCCAAAAGAAAGCTTTATTTATTGGGAAAACTCGGGCAATGATTATTCACAACGATTTACATTTGAAGAGGCAACCGCAGGAAGGTGGATAACAATGGATGTAGGAGATATGGATCGGGATGGTGACTCTGATATCATACTTGGTAATGCTGTTTTAAAATTTGGTAATGAGCCCGATTCACTGGTAGAAAAATGGAATAAACGCTCCCCTTCAATTGTAATACTCGAAAATAAGTTGAATAATAAATAGTGTTGCAATATTTCAGTCATATGAAAAAACAATATTGGATAGTGGGCATTTTTCTTTTCACCCTGTTTGGTTGCAACACAAAGAATGTAACCAGTTTACCTGAAGCAGCGTCTGTGTTACATCAAAATGAAAAGAATTTGACCGAGCTGATCATTTACGATATATTCTCCCCACCTGTCGCCGCAAGAATATATTCTTATACTTCCCTGGCTGCTCATGAAGCATTGCGGCATATTGATAGCAAGGAAACTTCAATAGTTTCGAGGTTGAAAGATTTTCCTGCAATGCCGCAACCACAAAAAAATAAAAGTTATGATTATGCATTGGCTGCCTCCGTTGCATTTTATACTACTATGCGGGAAATGACCTTTTCAAAAGACACTATTTCAAAATTTGAAAGAAACACTTATGCTCCGTTCAGAGACGCATTAGATAAAACAACTTATGATAACTCATTTGAATTTGGACAAGCTATTTCTGGTGCGATAATGGAGAGAGCAAAAGCGGACAACTACAAAGAAACCCGGGCTATGCAAAAATATTTTGGCAGTGAGCAGGAAGGTAAATGGCGGCCAACATCACCGGATTATCTTGATGGTGTAGAGCCTTATTGGTACAAAATAAAAGCAATGGCACTTGATTCATCTTCTCAGTTCGATCCGGGTCCGCCAATGGCATTTGCGTTAGATACCTTAAGTGATTATTATAAAATGTGTAATGAGGTTTGTATGACGGGGAAGAATTTAACAAAGGAGCAGCAGGATATTGCTTATTTCTGGGATGATAATCCATTTGTAAGTAATTACAAAGGACATCTAATGTTTAATACAAAAAAGCAAACTCCTGGTGGTCATTGGATGGGAATTGCTGCTATTGCATGTCGCAAAACAAATGCTGATGTTGTAAAAACTGCAAGAACTTATGCTTTAGTTGCTATCGGCTTGTTTGATGGATTTATTTCCTGCTGGGACACTAAATATCGTTATAACTATATGAGACCGATATCCTTCATCAATGCAAAGATTGATAAAAAATGGGAGCCATATTTGCAAACACCTCCTTTCCCAGAGTACACAAGTGGTCATAGTACGATATCAGCATCTGCCGCCACCATACTCACTGGTTTATTTGGCGACAATTTTGCATTTCATGATGATGCTGATAAGGAATATATCAACATGGAAAGGGACTTTACTTCCTTTATGCAAGCCGCACAAGAGGCTTCTCTTAGTCGTTTATATGGTGGCATTCATTATCGCCTGAGTCTTGACACCGGAGTGGAAGTAGGCAAAAAAGTGGGGGAAAACATCCTTAAGAAATGCAATTGATTGGAAAGTAATACTGATAAACTTTTTTATCAGGAAAAGCCGAATACCCTATCTTCGCTTTTTAATGAGCCTCTCTACCAGACACCTTCTTGGTATCAAAGACCTTAAAGTAGACGACATTTCCCTTATTTTAAAAACGGCAGAACAGTTCAAAGAAGTTTTACAAAGACCCGTGAAAAAAGTTCCATCACTTCGGGATGTTACAATCGTTAACCTGTTTTACGAAAACTCTACAAGAACGAGGTTTTCATTTGAGCTTGCCGAGAAACGATTAAGCGCCGATACGATCAATTTTGCCGTTTCCGGTTCTTCTGCTGCGAAAGGAGAAACCTTGTTGGATACGGTAAGAAATATCCTGTCAATGAAAGTAGATATGGTTGTGATGCGTCACGGCGCAAGCGGTGCGCCGCATTTTTTGGCGCAACATATTCCGGCAGCGATTATAAATGCCGGCGATGGTGTTAATGAACATCCGACGCAGGGATTGCTTGATGCGTTCTCAATGAAAGAAAAATTAGGAAAGCTTGAAGGTTTGAAGGTGGCTATCATTGGCGATATAATGCATAGCCGTGTGGCAATGAGCAATATTTACCTGCTGAATAAAATGGGGGCAAAAGTGACCGTATGCGGTCCGCCCACCCTGATACCTAAATATATTCGTGAGTCATTTGGTGTAGAAGTAAATTATGACCTTCAAGAAACGCTGGAATGGTGTGACGTCGCTAATGTTTTAAGGATACAATTAGAAAGGCAAAACCAGGTTTTGTTTTCTTCATTGCGTGAGTATAATATCGCTTATGGGGTAAAAAGGAAGTTGCTTGATAATTTGAAGAAAGAAATTGTTGTGATGCATCCGGGACCGATCAACAGGGGAGTGGAACTTGATAGTGATGTAGCAGATAGCAAGCAATCTATAATATTACAACAGGTGGAAAATGGAGTGGCCGTAAGGATGGCAGTATTATATCTTTTATCAAACCGAGATATTCAAAACTAATTTATGATTTTAGATTTACGATTGCGGATTCGGTCCGTAAAATCTAAAATCTAAAATCTCAAATCCGAAATCTAAAATCAATGCGCATCTGTCTGTTTCCAGGAACATTCGATCCACTTACATTGGGTCATGTTGATATTATTACCCGTGCATTGCCATTGTTTGATAAAATAGTAGTGGGCATTGGTATCAATACATCAAAAGCCCCCATGTTCTCCCCTGAAAAAAGGTTAAGCTGGGTCAAAGAGATCTTTAAGAATGAACCCAGGGTGGAAGGAGCGGTATATGAAGGATTAACGGTGAACTTTTGCAGGCAGATCAGTGCCCGGTTTATTCTTCGTGGAATTCGCTATGTAAGCGATTTTGAATATGAGAAAACAATTGCAGATGCTAATCGCACACTTGATAAATCGATTGAAACTATTTTTTTGACCGGTGAGCCTAAATATACTTCGGTAGCTTCTACAATTGTAAGGGATATAATTAAGAACGGGGGAGATGCTTCACATTTTCTTCCGCCAGAAGTTGCTAATACACTTTAAATTTCTTTCCCTCTTATGAGAATCTGGCTTGATAAAAATATTTCTGTAGAAAGCTTAAGGCCGTTTGGCAAAGGAACCATGAGCGAGCATTTGGGCATTGAATGGCTGGATCTGGGAGATGATTTTTTAAAAGCAAAAATGCCTGTTGATCATCGTACAAATCAACCATATGGTTTATTGCATGGTGGTGCCTCCTGTGTTTTAGCAGAAACACTGGGCAGTGTTGCTTCTTACCTTGTTATCGATTCGTCGCAATTCTATTGTGTGGGTATCGAGATCAATGCAAACCATATACGCAGCGTAAAAAATGGTTTCGTATACGGGGTTTGTTCGCCTTTGCACTTAGGTTCGTCCACGCATGTCTGGGATATACGTATAGCAAATGAAGAAGGAAAATTAGTTTGCATCAGTCGGCTTACTGTTGCAGTGATGAAGATGAAGTGATCATGATGAAAAACCTGCTTCAAGCACATCGTTTATGGAAGGGAAGGAGTTTTCCATATATTTCTTTAGATCACTTTTTCCAACCCACTCCAGTTTTGTTATTTGTTCTTCCAGTTGTGGCTTAAGTTTTTGTTCTCCATTCACTTTCATTTTAAACCATTTTGTTTCCTTCAAAACATATCGTGTTCCCTCATGATATGTGTGATAGGAAGTGATTAATGGCGAAATCAGTGTGATCTTTTTTAAACCTGTTTCTTCCCCAGTTTCTCTTATTGCACATTGCTCAAAGGTTTCTTTTTTATCCATTTTTCCCTTTGGCAGATCCCATTTACCTCTTCGGAACATCATCAACACTTCGTTCATGTCATTTTGAACAAAGCCTCCTCCGGCCAGGACCAACGTAAATTTTTTAAAGAATGCGGTTTTAAGTTCATTAAGATCACTATGAAAAAACACCCCGGCGTGAACCGATGGTTCCTGCATTTCATGGATCATGCTCTTTACTGTATGCAAGTTCAATTCATCAATAAAAACTGCATCATCATGGTGCACATAAGGCTGAAGCGACGCATCCACATCATTACATAAAAACAATGGCTTGTTATCGAAATAAATTTTTATATACATGAGCGTGGAGCTACGACGGTTAGGTTTCAAGCTTTGTCAGGCAGCTCGTAGCTTGCAGCTAACAGCTCGTAGCTTTTCTTTATTTTCGCCGCATGACGGATGCTAAAGTGGTGGCCGAAAAGCTGCTTCAAGTTAATGCAGTAAAGTTAAATCCTGAAAATCCTTTTACATGGGCCAGTGGCTGGAAAAGCCCTATCTACTGCGATAATCGTAAGGTTCTTTCCTTTCCTTTTATCCGGGATTATATCAAATCCGAGCTTTGTAATGTAGTATTTGAAAAATTCCCCGACGCCGGTCTTTTGGCTGGAGTAGCAACAGCGGGTATTGCATGGGGCGTCATGGTTGCAGATCAATTAAAGCTACCATATGTATATGTGCGGCCTAAACCCAAGGAGCATGGCCTGGGAAATCAGATTGAGGGCCATTATGAGCCAGGTCAAAAGGTGGTTGTCATTGAAGATCTGGTTTCTACTGGTAAGAGCAGCCTGCAGGTGGTGGATGTGCTTAAGGAAGCAGGCCTTGAAATTGCTGGTATGGTTTCGATATTTACTTATGGGTTCCCTGTTGCGTATGAAATGTTCTTAAAAGCCGGAATTACGTACTACCCCCTCACTGATTATGGAACGCTGATTGCCCTTGCAGCGGAAAAGCGGATAATATCGTCTGACCAAATGCAAGTTTTGTTAAAATGGAGGGACGATCCCGAAGGATGGAAAGGACTTTAGTAATTTGCCCTAAATCGATTTTAATGAAGAAACTCTTTCTTGTCTTGGTCACAATTGGAGGAACGACCCTGGTGAGTTCAGGCCAGGTAAAACCGGTAATAACCGCAAAAATTAAAACCCCTACCGTCGGCTGTGAAGATTGTAAAAGCCGTATTGAAACTTATCTTAAAAGATATGACGGTGTAGGCTCCATTGTCGTGAATTGGCGACAGAAAACGACAACCGTTAAATACCTAACTGACCGTATAAATATCGAAGAAATTAAAACGGCGATTGCCAACTGTGGATATGATGCTGACGATATAACGGCGACAGAAGATTCCTATAAACGACTTCCAAAAACATGTAAAAAGCCTGAAGATGGGGGACCCAAAAAAGCCCCCAATATTCACGCCCCACCTGAAGTCAAACAACAATAATTTTTGCCCTCGCGTTCCGGGGGCATTTTTTTGTCTATGCGGGTTTATCCACAACAATTTTCTGTTATGGTTCTCTATGGATTTCGCCCTTCAATTTCCAAACCAGCACCTCTCATTTTCTTTTCTTAAAGGTGATATTCTGTTTTCCCGTTTTTTTTGGCGATAACGTCGGTCTTTTAGAAAATATCCTCAAAAATCCGCGCAAATTTCCCTGCTAATAAAATTATCATTTCAAAATTTTTGGGTCGTGAGGATTTAGCAAATAAAAAGAGCTGTTATAATTGTGCATAACCTGTTAATAACCACCAGAACAAACTGATTTATTTGAAATTAAAAAAGCAAATTGATGACGTTCAATTGTTGCCTGGAAGAGATACATCACATGCGAGCGGCTGTCGAATCTATTTTGCTTTTATGATCTGTAAATCAGCCGATAATAATCAATAAGTAAAGTTTCATTTTATTAAGACAAAAGAATAATTTTTTAGGTAATGTTTAGGGCGTTTGCAATCTTTCTTCAAGTTATTCTACACCCTCCTCTTATTGGTCAAAAGAATTAACAGCCATTATTAGCTGGGAGTGTTGAACCTCGAAGGAGGTGCTGGTAGTATTTTCCCGCGTGAGGTAGTCGTGGATGAGTAAAAAAAGCCGTTACGTGATTGAAACTTATCTTTCATATCTGGTTACAACCATAGCTCTTATGAATACTATTTTATAAATGACTTTAAACCTTTTACTGTTAGCGCCTTTTTATTAACTTGTATCACTTTCTGGACCTTAAGGACGTTTGGATAAATGAAACTATTTAAGAAACTGCTTGGCGGCATTCTTTGCTGTGCCGTACCTGCCTTAGTAATCAGCCAAGACTTTTCTAACAAGGGAAAAGACTTTTGGGTCATTTATACAGGCCATGTAGATGGAACAAATTCCCGAATGGCCCTGTACATTACTTCAGATCAAAATGCAACCGGAACCGTTGATGTAGCGGGCAACATAATAAACTTCACGGTAACGGCTAACCAGGTAACTACAATAAGGTTGACTAACACGTCTACTCCGAGCAATTCACTTGTTTATAATGGTCAGACAGTGGGCATTGGATCTAAGAAAGGGATTCATATTGTAGCTGATCGTGCCGTGGTTGTTTATTCACATATATTGAATGCAGCCAGGTCAGGTTCGACATTAGTGCTTCCGACAAATGTTTTAGGAAGGGAATACTATGTTGCATCATATGCATCCGTAAACTCTGCCACTGGTATCAGGCGGTCAGAATTTGCTGTGGTAGCAACAGAGGATAATACGACAATTGAAATCGTACCCAGACAAGCGGATGCCAGCAATACTTATCCAGCAAATGTCCCTTTCCAGGTAACTTTAAGTAAAGGCGACGTATTTCAATACCAGACAGCAAATGACGGAGACTTAACAGGAACTTATATTAAATCAGTTGCTACCGCAACCTCACCCTGTAAACCCATTGCTGTTTTCTCAGGTTCTACCTGGACGGGGATGGGTTGCTCAAATGCCGGGTCGGGCGATAATTTGTACCAACAGTTATTTCCATTTGTTTCATGGGGTCAGTATTACATTACCGCTCCGTTTAAGGAACGTTCTTTTGACATATTCAGAATTTTGGTACAAGATCCGGCTACGGTGGTTCAGGTGAATGGTAATGTTCTCAATCCCGCCACACTAATTAATGGCAGGTATTACGAATTCAATACGAGCGGAAATAATACTCCAAGGATCATCACATCAAATCGACCTATTTGTGTAATGCAATATATGATAACACAAAACTGCGACGGTGTTGAAAGCGATCCTGAGATGGTGATACTTAATTCTATTGAGCAAACCCTAAATGATATAACGGTTTTATCGGCGAGAAACAATTTAACACCTCCCAATACCAATATTTCAAGACATTTTTTAAATATCATTGTAAAAACTTCGGCGCTCGGGAGTTTAAAAATTGACGGTACTTCATATACATCCGCACCTATTCCAATAGCCTCAACACAATACTCCTACCTGCAGGAGGAAGTGACTGTCTCAACCAATGTTAACCCTGCCCACCGTATAACCTGCGACAGCGGGTTTGTTGCGATTGCTTACGGATACGGAGCTGTTGAATCGTATGGTTATAATGCAGGAGCCAACGTGAGGGATCTTTACCAATACATCAGTATATTGAATCAATATGCCACTGTAAACTTTCCAGCAACTTGTAACAATACACCTTTTAATTTCCGAACTGTTTTTCCTTATCAGCCCACACAAATTCAATGGGTGTTTGGTTCGGCGCTTAATGCAATGGGTATCGCTAATGTAACAATTTCAAGTCCGGCATATGATTCTACCTGGGTTGTCAGTGGGCGACAGGTTTACCGGTATAGTTTGCCTTTACAGTATTCGATATCAACAACCGGGACTTATCCAATAAAGATCGTGGCCAATAATCCAACTGCTGATGGTTGCAGCGGTGTGCAGGAAATAGATTATGACCTCCAGGTATTCAATCGTCCCTCAGCCGGTTTTTATTTCAACACCACCGGCTGTGTAACGGCACCTGTAAATTTCTTTGATACATCAAATACGAGTGGAAGAGCCATAACAAAGTGGAACTGGAATTTTGGAGATGCTGGTGTTTCTTCAATACAAAATCCATCACATACTTATCCTGCTCAAAATTCATACTTAGCAACCTTATCTGTAGTTACGGATATCGGGTGTGTCTCTGACACCGCAACAAGAAATGTAAACATTACTCAACCACCGCAGGCAAAGTTTGGGGCGGGTGTTCCCTATTGCGTCGGCAAGCCGGTGACATTTACTGATTCATCAACTGCAAGCGGGGGTGCTCTGCTTGCAAAATGGTATTGGGATTTTGGCGATGGTTCTCCGCAGGTAATTGCAACAAGCAATGCACCACAAATTCATACTTATTCAAGCACCGGCACATATACTGCAACATTGAAGGTTGAAACGACCAGCGGTTGCCAGAGTTTTGCATTTACCAAACAAATAAACATTTCTATAAGTCCTGTAGCTTCATTTAATTTAAATGGAAACATTTGTTTGCCGCAAGGAACTGCCACCTTTATTAATACATCCACTATGAGTGATGGTACCGGGCCTTTGTTAACTTATTTGTGGAATTTTGGTGATGGCAATACTTCGACCGCAGCAAACCCAGTGCATAATTTTACAACAGCCGGGCCTTTTACTGTTACACTTACTGCTACTTCAAATAATGGTTGCAAAGATGATACTGTTCGGAACATAACCAATATCTATGCTCAACCTCAGGCGGTATTTACCGCACCGGCTGAAGTTTGTCTTGGTACACCTGTAAATTTCAATGATCAAAGTACTGCGCCAAATAGTACGGTTACACAATGGTCGTGGGATTTTGGTAATGGGGCCTTGTCAACAATGCAAAACCCCGTAGTGACCTATTTAACTGCCGGAACATACACGGTAAAACTTACAATTACTTCCGCGGTGGGTTGTGCTTCAACCACGGCAACAAAAACAGTAATTGTAAATGCACTCCCGACCGCAAACTTTACAACATCGACACCGGCATGTGTCACAGGAAATATAACATTTACAGATGCATCTGTTCCTAATGCAGGTAGCCTTATAAAATGGACATGGAATTTTGGAGATGGGAATAATGCAGTACTAACGAACCCGGCACCATTTGCACATAATTATACAAATGCAGGTACTTATAATGTCACATTACAGGTAGAATCAAATAAGGGATGTAAAAGCATTGTCTTAACAAAACCGATCACCGTTAATGCTTTACCCGAAGCAGGATTTATTTCTCCTAAAGTTTGTTTGGCTGACCCATTTGCGCCTTTTATGGATACAAGTAAAATTTCCACGGGCACTATTGCAGGTTGGCAATGGAACTTTGGCGATCCAAATGCTAATGCAACTAATCCAAATACGTCAACAATTCAAAACCCCACTCACCGTTATTCAAATGCAGGAAATTATACAGCAACACTTGTCGTTGTATCTAACAATGGATGCACGGATACTATCAGACAGTCATTTTTTGTAAATGGTTCTGTCCCCCAGGCAGACTTTATTGTACAAAATACAAATGTCCTTTGCAGTAATAAAGATGTAATCATTTCAGATGCCTCTTCAGTTGATATTGGTAACATAATTAAAACCGAGATCTATTGGGATTGGACAAATGATCCAACAATTAAAACAACAGATGATCTGCCTTTTCCAGGTAAATTGTATACTCACAGCTATCCTGAATTTAGTGCGCCTTCAACAAAAACGTTCACGATAAGAATGATCTCTTATTCTGGGATCAGTTGTTTGAATGTAATAACGAAGACCATAACTGTATTAGCGTCTCCAGCTTTGCGATTTGACCCTGTGGACGAAGTATGTAGCAATGCAGCTGCGTTCCAAATTACACAAGCCGGCAGTACAAATGGTTTAGCGGGTACAGGAGTGTTCTCAGGTACGGGGGTAAGTTCATCCGGTTTATTTAATCCCAATTTAGCCGGTGCAGGTACACATACTCTACGCTATACATTTACCGGCACAAATACATGCAGCAGTTATGTAGAACAAACAATAACTGTGAATCCGACGCCTAATGCGTTCGCCGGCCCTGACAAAACCGTATTGGAAGGAGGCGTGGTTCAACTCACACCTGCACTAAATAGTGGGTTCCCTGTTACCTATGCATGGTCCCCACCATCAGGACTTAATAACCCTAACGCTCCCGATCCGCTGGCATCACCTGTTGATGACATTACTTATACTTTAAAAGTAACGTCAGATAAGGGGTGTAATACAAGTGACCAGGTATTTGTAAAAGTGTTGAAGAAACCTGAGATACCAAATATCTTTAGTCCAAATGGTGATGGCATTCATGATAAGTGGGTGATAAATGCGTTAGACACGTATCCCGGTTGTACAGTTGAAATATTCAACAGGTATGGACAGCGAATTTATTATTCAATAGGATATTCAAAACCATGGGATGGTACTGTTAATGGAAAACCGGCAGCCGTAGGCACTTACTATTATATTGTTGATCCAAAAAACGGCCGGCAAAAACAAGCCGGGTATGTAGATATTGTGAGATAATATGAAAAAGATATTAACTATTGGTTTGATCAGTTTAATTGCGATTGCTGGAATGTCGCAGCAAAAACCGCATTACACACAGTATATACTAAATCAAT
>CBFGXP010000020.1:0-29260 GCA_965652775.1 uncultured bacterium | reverse complement strand
AATTTTACTTTGCAATACTCTTTTGTTTTGTAATAGGTTTTTTGTACCATTTTCGTTCTTTTAAGTTTTAAAATGAATCTTAAACTACCGTTCATTAGCAAGGCACATCGTTGAAAACGGATCAAAACGGGCTTAGTTGTTCTTAATACCGCGAAGTTAAGTAAGTAACCTTTCTAATAATATGTATTTATCAAGGATCAATCTCATTTGTGGATTACTTGTGAAGATGAAAAAGATTTCTTCATTTGTGCTTTATTTTCAAATTTTATAAAATGAAAATTCGTGTTGCCGAAATAAAGGACATCCCTCAAATACAGGTGATAAGAAATCTTGTGAAAGAGAATCGTCTGTCAGATCCGGCGTTGGTCCCGGATATAGATGTGGAAGATTATATGAAGCGGCGCGGAAAAGGCTGGGTTTGTGAAATAAACGATGAGATCGTTGGATTTGCAATTGCTGACCTTGTTGAAAATAATATCTGGGCTTTGTTTATAAATCCTGATTTCGAAAGAATAGGGATCGGGAAAAAGCTGCATGATGAAATGCTGAATTGGTATTTTTCTCAAACAGATAAACCCGTTTGGTTAGGAACGTCTCCTGAGACAAGGGCCGAAATGTTTTACCGCAAAGCAGGCTGGAAAGAAATTGGCATGCATGGGAAAGGAGAAATAAAATTTGAAATGACAAAAGACGAATGGCAATCTTTACAGTAACACCGCGGGGGGATCGCCTTTTTACCTCATCCTGATCATTGGCGAAAAAGAATAATGAAGCAAGCTATCAATTGTGTTATTGATTATGGGTTGAATGTTTTGACGTCACATAGCATTGCTTTTACGTCAGTACTCGGGAACACAGGCTTTCAAAAGGAAGTTCTTTTAAAGTAAAGCTTTTATTTCAGGGGCCAATTCGGGGATACACTTATTTATTCTCAATTTGAAAAAAAAATAAGTTTTTACCTTATCAAGGTAAAAATTCCTTTTGAATCAATAAGCCGGCCCGAAAGAGTTTTCATTTTAATAAATAAGCAGGAACCAGCAGTTTGTTAACTCCTTTATAAGTTCCGTCCCAGCATTTATTGGAACCTGAGACTTTAAAAATTCATTTTCTCCACCTGCTATCTGCACCTGGCGATGAAAAAATGCCATTCGATAACAACGATTAATTATTAATTGTACATTTAAAAAATATTTTTTTATGACCAATAAACGAAGCCTTGCCTTTTTTATCCTGCTAATGGTAATTGTTACCAGTTGTAAAAAGAAGGTTGCTGTTAGTGATGTAGCTGATGGTGAAATTGCAACTGCTAAGCCAACTCCACCGCCACCACCCCCTCCGGTTCATGGAGTGTGCGATTATGATATAAATGAATCTGCGATCACTGGTGCTGGCTGGTCAAAAACTTTTGAAGATCTTTTTTCAACGAATTTAAATAGCTGGAATATTTGGCATGGCGGTGCATTCAATAATGAGTTACAGTTTTATCAGGCATCCAACCTTTCGATAGAAAATGGAAATCTTGTTATTGCTGCAAGACAGGAAACCGTTTCTGGTCCCACAACTCCATTTGATCCAACGCCAAAAACATTTAATTATACTTCTGGTCGTATTGAATCGAAAACAAATTTTTCTGCATCAACATCTTCACCCAGCGTGAGAATGATGGCACGAATAAAGTTACCATCAGGATATGGAATGTGGCCTGCATTCTGGAGTTATGGTGACCCCTGGCCAACACAAGGCGAGATCGATATTTTGGAAGCAAGAGGGCAGGAGGACTTTAAATACCAGACAAATTACTTTTATGGCAGAACAGCTAACCGCAACCAGGTTCGCGGCGCCGAAGGTTTTGTAACAACCGATGTAAGCCTTCAATCATGTTATCATGTTTATGAAATGATCTGGACTCAGAATGATCTTAAATTCTATTTTGATGGAGTGTTGGTAAAAACAAATTCCGGCAGTTATGTGCCAAGCCTTTTTGGTAAAACAGAAAGAATAACATTGAATGTCGCAGTCGGAGGACTTTTCTTTTCAAACTTCAATCCCGCATTGATCCAAACAGGGACGATGTATGTAGACTGGGTAAAAGTCTTTACAACCGGAGGATAATTGTTTTTTTATGCGAAAAATAATTGCTGGTTTTGCAACAAGCATTGATGGCTTTATCGAAGGTCCTAACGGGGAAATTGACTGGATAATTTATGACAAGGAACAGTTTAGAGATCTCGGAAAACAATGGGAAGGGTTGGATGCAATGTTTCATGGCAGGAAAACGTATGAAGCTGCCTTAAAAATGAGCAAAGATTCAGGAGGGAAACAGGAAAACCCATTTGCTCACATGAAGCATTATGTTTTCTCCACCAGTTTGAAAGAGGTAGAGCAAGGATACATTCTTATAAATGGCGATTTAAAAACTGAAACGGAAAAAATTAAGCACGAGCCAGGAAAGAATATTGCAGTTTTCGGCGGTGCAGAATTATTGAGCTCGTTATTGAATTATGATCTGGTAGATGAACTTTCGTTAGCCATATGTCCTTCGCTGATCGGGCGAGGAAAACCTTTCTTTCCGCAAATTGAAAGAAGAATTGATTGGAAAGTAAAAAAAGCAAAAACGTATAAGTCGGGCCTTATCTACATCACTTACCAGCGAAAATAATAAGGGCAATAGCTACATTTGCAATGATGACCTCATCTCTCAACGACTTTCAACATCCTTTTTTTATTGGCGTTGCCGGCACCGGTATGAGTGCATTGGCTCAATACCTGAAGGGTATTGGTAAAAATGTTTCAGGCAGTGACCGTTATTTTAAAAAAGGCGAATTCAATGACACAAGGGATAGGCTTGAAGCGGAACAGATCAGATGTTTTTTGCAGGATGGATCCGGTATCACTAATGAAACTGATCTTGTTGTTGCAAGCACTGCCATTGAAGATACCGTATTAGAGGTGCAGAAAGCAAAGCAATTGAACATCCCAATAATTAAACGTAGCGAATTACTGTCTTTGATAGCCGAAAGTAAAAAAACAATTGCCGTCGGAGGAACTTCAGGAAAAAGCACAACAAGTGCTATGTTGTATGAAATAATGGAGTATGCAGGATTAAATCCAGGTATAATTAGTGGAGCAGGTCTTACCGGTATCATAAAACAAGGAAAGATCGGGAATGCGAAAGTGGGCAAAGGAGAATGGCTGGTGATAGAAGCCGACGAAAGTGACGGATCTATTATTCAATATAAACCTGAGATCGGTTTGTTGCTAAACGTTGATAAAGACCATAAGGAAATTGATGTGCTGATGGACATTTTTACTGTATTTAAAAACAACAGTAAGAAATTTATAGTGAACCGGTCCCATTCTTTAGCAAAGAAATTGTCGCAAAATGCGGATCATGACTTTTCAATAGATGAAAAGATCCCCGCGAAATTTATGGCAAGGGATTTTACTCAAAGCGGTATGAACATTCAGTTCACGATTGACCTGCCGATAGCTATCGGGACGCCATTCACCATTCATGCTTTAGGCAAACATAATATGGAAAATGCAACGGCCGCGATTGCAGTTGCTAATCAGATCGGCATTGATCTGAAAATATGTGCAGCTGCTTTGAAAAATTATGAAGGTATTTATCGGCGTCACCAGGTATATGGAAATAAAGGTGGTGTTTGGATGATCGATGATTATGCGCATAATCCTGCAAAGTGTGCAGCGAGCATCATGGCTTGTCAACCGGTGGCGAAGAAAGTAGTTGCGTGGTTTCAGCCACATGGGTATGCCCCGACAAAATTTTTGCGGACAGATTTTGTCGACGAGATCTCAAAAGCATTACGACCCGCAGACGAAATATGGATGAGTGAAATTTTTTATGCCGGTGGAACAACCACAAAGGATATTTCTTCAAATGACCTTATAACTGATCTGAAAGAAAAAGGTGCCAACGCGTTTTTTGTAGAGGATAGAAATGCTCTTGTAAGATCTATACGTTCTCATCTCACTGATAATTGTGTACTATTGCTGATGGGAGCCAGGGATCCTTCATTAGAGCAATTTGCAAAGCAGGTTTGGAATGAATTATAAATGACAACTCTCATTGCTAATATAGCGCAACTGGTGAATACGAGAGAAGAAACAAAGCTTCTCAAGGGAAAGGAATTGGCGACACTTCCTTGCATTGAAAATGCTTTTGTGGTTATTGAAGAGGGAATAGTTGCTGAATATGGCCTTATGCCAAATCTCAAATATCAAACCTCAAACTTCCAACAAACTATTGATGCATCAGCTCAGTTTATCCTTCCATGCTGGTGTGATTCTCATACTCATCTTGTTTTTGCGGCCAGTCGTGAGGAAGAGTTCGTTGACAAAATAAAAGGAATGAGCTATGCAGAGATCGCCGCAAAAGGAGGCGGCATTCTAAATTCAGCCAGGAAACTAAATGAGATAAGTGAGGATGCCCTATTCAATGTTTCATGGCAGCGACTGGAGGAAGTGTGTAGGCTAGGCACAGGTGCTATTGAGATTAAAAGTGGATATGGATTGAGCGTTGACGGCGAGCTAAAAATGCTTCGTGTTATAAAAAGGCTTAAGGAAAGATCTTCACTTTCTATTAAATCGACGTTTTTAGGTGCGCATACTTACCCGATGGAGTATAAAGACGATCACAGCGGATATATTGATCTTATCATAAATGAGATGTTGCCGGTGATCGCAAACGAAAACCTGGCTGACTTTATTGATGTGTTTTGTGAAAATGGCTTTTTTTCTCCGGAAGAAACTGAAACGATCTGTAAGGCAGGTATGCGTTATGGTCTGAAAGCAAAGATCCATGCCAACCAGCTGAATTTTTCCGGTGGTGTAGAAACAGGAATAAAAGTAGGAGCAGTTTCAGTTGATCATCTTGAAACAGTGAACGGGGATATTATAAGTAAGCTTGCGAAGTCGGAAACCATTGGAACCTTGCTTCCCACTGCTGCGTTTTTTCTTCGTATGCCATTTCAACCGGCAAGACAAATGATCGATGCAGGTTGTGCCATTGCATTGGCTTCGGATTATAACCCGGGTTCGTCTCCTTCTGGGAATATGAATTTGGTTGTTGCAATGAGCTGTACAGGTATGAATCTGTTACCTGAAGAAGCAATCAATGCGGCTACATTAAATGGCGCCTTTGCAATGGAACTTCAAAACGAAGCGGGAAGTATCACAGTCGGTAAGAAAGCAAATCTCATCTTTACTAAACCAATTCCTTCGTTGGCATACTTGCCATATTCTTTTGGGTCAAATCTTATCGAGAAGGTGATGATTAATGGCGAGATTATTTAAGAAGTTGATTTGATGGATCTCTTTTTGCCGGGCGTAGCTTTTCCTGTTGCAATTAATATCAGGGAAAGGAGAAAAATTGCGGATAAGAGCATTCCGGTATTGAACAGGACTTTGCTATAGCCATGCCGGTTCACATCCACAAACATATATGGATAGAATTTTGTAATTGCACCATGAATAATCGCATAAAAAATGTATATCAGAGGATAGATTAGCCATGAAAATGCCTGCTTATATTTCAATCCTTCAGTGGGCACAAAGATCACCCAGAAGAAAATAAAATATACGGGAATAACGCTGTGCAATAATTCATCGACAACCCTTTGTAGGCCCTGCGGGTTCCATGTTAAACGTAGAATAGTGTTGTAAACGATCCCGACTATTGTAATGTAAACTGTAAGAGCAGTAATTGTTGTTGCTTTGGTAAAGAATTTTCCGAAGTGTGATTTGTTCCCAAGGAAGATAAAAGTAAAACACAACGCAACAAGAATATTTGTATCGATAGTGAAGTAGCTAAAAAAACGCAAGACAGTTCCGGGGACTGATACCACTCTGTTTGTTATTATTAAATAGAGTTGAGCAATAACCGCAAACCAGCCAAGAGCAGCGCCAATGAAGGCAACTATTCTTGCTGTTTGTTTTTGCATACTCGTTGGTTTCAGGTTGTAGATCTAAATTTATCAAAAATGATCTTATTTTATGTCTGTCAGGGGCATTTGTTAAATAGAATTACCGGAGGTTGAATGGAGCGTTGCAACAGCAGCTTAATTGGATTACCATAGCCGGGGATAAAATAAACCCCGCCTTTACAGACGGGGTTCAACGTACCTGTACTTATTTAAAATGCTTTTTGTTTATCACTACCCGGCGCATTCTTATCTGCGTTCTTTACATATTTCTCTACCCATGCATACTGTTCATATAAAAGATGAAGAATATTTTCTTTAGCTGCATAGCCATGGCTTTCGTAGGGCAATAGCACAAACTTTACGGTGCCACCATGTCCTTTGATCGCATTGAACATTCTTTCGCTTTGTATTGGATAAGTACCTGTGTTATTATCCAATTCTCCATGCACAAGAAGTATCGGCGTTTTGATTTTGTCAGCGCTCATAAAAGGGCTCATGTCATTGTATAGATCGGGTGCCTGCCAATAAGTGCGATCTTCATTTTGAAAACCAAATGGGGTGAGTGAACGGTTATAAGCGCCGCTACGTGCAATACCTGCTTTAAAAAGCTTTGTGTGTGCAAGCAGGTTTGCTGTCATAAATGCGCCATAACTATGTCCTCCGACCGCAACCCGGTTTCTGTCGCCCACACCCATCTCATCTAATTTGTTTATTGCCGCTTCTGCATTCATTCGCAACTGATCATTGAAATTATCATTTGGCTTTTTATCCTTATCGGTCGCAACGATTGGCATCTCTGCGTTGTTGAGTACGGCATAACCCTGCGTTACATAACAAATCGGGGTGCCGGAGCTTATGAATGTAAACTTATGTTCGCTGCCACGGATCTGCGCCGCATCTGCAGCAGAATTAAATTCAGCGGGATAAGCCCACATGATCACAGGAAGTTTTCCATCCTTTTTTGGATCATATCCTTTTGGCAGATAAAGATCGCCGGTAAGATCGACGCCATCCTCTCTTTTATATTTTATCTTTTGTTTGGTTATGCCTTCGAGTTGCGGATAAGGATTGACAAAACTTGTTATTTGCCTGTCAGCGATCTTTAGTTTCAGATTTTTTATCCAGAAATTAGGAACTTCTTTTTCACTTTCTTTTCTTGTCAGTAATTCAAGTTTATCAGGGTTCAAAACACGAATAACACTTTCAAAATAACCTTCATTACTGCGCCAGATTATATCAAGTTTTTTTGTATTCAGATCAAAAGTCGCAAGAAAAGGAAGATCGCCGTTCGGTGAGGCACCAGTCGTATTATTCATCAATATCTTGGTACCGTTGTCAATTATTTTTATTACATCACGATCAAACTGATTTTTTTCAGTAACAGGAAAACCGGGATTTGAATAATTATCTGTGGTATTTCTCTCTACCAGTTTTTCCAGCATTCCCGTGGAAGGATTGAAACGACTAACTTTTGATAATTGTTTGCCGGTGAGGCCTTCAATGACCAGTGCAACAGTTGGATTTCCCCAGTTAATGCCCCGGTACCGCATTTGTGTTTTAAAAAGTTCTTTTGGTTGTCCATTAAATGGAGCGCTGAGTGCAAACACGGCATCATGAAAATCTACCTTCGTTTTTATCAGACCACTATCAAGCGGCATGCACCAGATAATGGTTGCGGCTTCATCATCTCTCCACTCAAATGCTCTTGCAACATTCTGAACGTTATCATTTCCGCTGGGCGCTGTTTCTGATGAAGGAAGATCGGCCAACAATTTTATTTGCTTTCCATTGATGTCTGTAATGACTACGGTTGCAGGAAATCCATTTGCCGGAACGAGGTATGAAAATGGTTTTTTGATTGTACGAAGCATCATATATTTTTTATCCGGAGAAACTGAAATGCTTGTGTAAATTGAAGGTTGCCCAATTTTTGTTTCCGTGCCATTTACATTTCTTACCAATTGAGTTGTTCCATAAAATTCATACAGCTGTTCATCGTAGGGGTTTTTGATCATATCCTGGAAAGTGGGACGTGGAGATGCTTTGCCATAATTTTCCTGGAGAGTTGGGCCTTTTGGTATTAATGATTTTGGAGGGGCCGCACTTAAAGGTTTTACGATCGTACGATATAATAGTGTGTTATCATCGATCCATTGGTAGCTACCCGAAATGGTGTTCAGTGGCTGTTTATTTACTTTCATCGCTTTTTGAGTGGCCACATCGATAACATACAGATCAACACGATCAGAAGTTGTATGGGTGAAAGCAATTTTTTTATCATTCGGGCTCCAATTGACACTGCCAGCCATTAAAGGTGAAGGGAGCCCAGCTATTTTAAATTCCTTGTTTGATGAAAGATTTTTGAACCACAGATCATTGATAAACGTTTGCCTGCTGGGCGCAAAATTGTTTGGGTTGATGCGTAACCCGGCGATTCGCAGTTCAGGTCTTGCCAACTCTTCTACTGAGGGATAACTATTACTCTGGGTAAAAAGCATCCATTCGGCTTTGTCGTCAATACTTACGTTTGGTGTCGGTTTAACCAACACCAGGTCCATGATCTCTTTGGGTGGAGTTTTATAGCCATCTTGTGCAAATAATTTTGCCGAAGAAACAAGCAAGAACAGGAAGAATAACTTTCTCATGAGTGATTATTTTAGTATTTAAAGCTCACCTTCGTTCCCTCTTCTTTAGAAGAGGAAGATCAGGTAAATTATTTTTATTCAACAATTGTAATTAAGCATTTCATCGTTAGAATGTGATTCAACATTCATGTGAGATAACCAGTACTTCCCTTTAGGGGCTGGGGGTTTGGTACACTCTCACATAATCTATCTCCATCTTTTGCGGCCAGATATTTTCATCAACACCTTTTTGTCCTCCCCAATTGCCACCGACCGCAATATTTAACAGCAAATGCATTTTATTGTCAAAAGGCCATGCCTCATATCCACTATGTTCATTTGCAAACCTGAAGAATGTTTTTGCGTCCATCGATACTTTGACGCTGTCTTTATTCCATTCCACCGCATACACATGAAATTTTTCTGAACAGTCTTCCACTTTTATAATATCAGTTCTTTGGGTACCAATACTGTGGTAATATTTTTTGCAGTGCACCGAACCGTGGATATATCCCTGGTTATATCCAACATGTTCCATAATGTCAATCTCGCCATCATCAGGCCAACGAAGCGGCGTGGTGCTGGCCAGCATCCAGATAGCAGGCCACGTACCGAGACCTTTAGGAAGTCGTGCTCTCACTTCGATTTTTCCATATTGCCAATCACCTTTCCCTTTTGTAATTAACCTTGCAGACGTATAGTTTTTCCCTTGCCATAATTCTTTTCTCGCCTCGATTGTTAAATAACCTTTTTCTACTCTTGCATTTTCCAGTCTTTGGCTTGTATAAAATTGGAGCTCGTTATTTCCCCAGCCATGGCCGCCAACATCATAATTCCATTTAGTGGAGTCAGGTAAACCTGAATATCCAAATTCATCGCTCCAAACCAATTTCCATTGGGGGTCAGTATTTTTTTCAGCAGTACTGCAACAAATAAATGCAAGCAATATCCAAATAAGAAAGTAAAAAGGCCGCATACGGGCATGTGGTTTGCTCCGAAGTTAGTGATAGAATATCTTACAACGCCGCCATTGATAAAATTTAGTTGGCATTGATATTTTCAGGCGAAATTCAATGTAAAGCATCAATGCTCAAGGTTTT
Source organism: uncultured bacterium (assembly GCA_965652775.1). Taxonomy (GTDB): domain Bacteria; phylum Bacteroidota; class Bacteroidia; order Chitinophagales; family Chitinophagaceae; genus VBAS01. Next base: position 19,591 of record CBFGXP010000020.1, on the reverse strand, counting down.
TTATAGATCGTCCCGTCCTTCATAATTAAAATAACTTTCCTTGTAGTCTTAACATCAACCGAAGGGTCACCTTCTACCGCAATCACGTCAGCCAACAGATCTTTTTTTATTCTTCCAATTTTATCGCTATGGCCAAATACATCGGCATTTACGGATGTTGCGGATCTTAATACATCAATTGGTTTCATTCCATATTCAACCATCAGTTCCATTTCTCCGGCATTATCACCATGGGTAAATACACCTACATCACCACCCATGCAAATTTTTACACCTGTTTTCAGAGCCAGCTGAAAACTTTTTTTCTTATCCAGGATCCGTTGCGGTTCAGCATCAGTTCCTTTTTTCCAACCATCATATCGCAAGATCGATTCACCCGCTGAAAGGGTAGGACATAAAGCAACTCCTTTTTCCTTCATTAATTTAAACACTTCTTCATTTCCTTTATCTCCATGTTCTATTGTGGATACACCACCACCAATTGCTCTTTTCATTCCTTCCGGTGTTGATGCGTGAGCCACAACTTTTCGACCGCCACTTTGGGCAATTGCAGTCGCCAAAGCAATAGCGTCCGCAGAAAATGTGGGCATTGCTTCTTTATTTGGTCCCCAACGATAATCCGTATAGATCTTTATCAAATCAGCGCCTTTCCCAATTTGAGTTCTTACTTCCCTTGCCAGATCCTCCATGCCTGCAACTTCGGCGGCGCCTTGAGGAAGCTCAACATCCGGTGATGATGATCTGGGGCCGTAAGTTCCTTTTGCAACGATAGCTCTTGTAGCTACGATCATTCTTGGTCCTTGTATTACACCTTTTTCAATTGCATTCTTCAAACCAACATCATCATACATTGCGCCTTCGGTTCCCAGGTCCCTTACCGTTGTAAATCCAGCCATTAAAGTTGCCTTTGCATGATTCACGGCTCTTGCCGTTCTTTCTGCTCTTGATTCTTTTAATACCTGGTCGTCCCAGCTTGTTTCATTATAAGGATGAAGGAACAGATGCGAATGGCCTTCGATCAATCCAGGCAATAAAGTCATTCCTTTTAGCTCCATGATCTCGGTGCCGGCAGGTAATTTGAACATCATTGCCCCCGCCTGTTCGATCTTATTGTTTTTTATTAATACTACCCAACCGGTTTGCATTTGTTCACCATCAAATACTTTGTCCGGTTTTAAGAGAATGTATTTGTCTGCCTGTTGAGCAAAAGAACCAGAGACAACAAAGAGGCTGAGGATTAAAAGAATTCTTTTCATAATTCTGAAAAGCGATCTAAGGGCTCACGAATGCCCTTCGATTCGCTCTGGATAAACTGTGCAAGTAAAGTTAAATAGTAATTATACAGTTGGGCTCGTAATTATTTCACCAACACATCAGTCAACTCCGGCTTCTTTTTAAAAACAGAATTAGCAAAAGGACAGAGCGGAATGATCTTTATATTATTGGCGCGGGCATATTCGACGGCCGCAAATACAAGTTTATAACCAGCACTTTGGCCCTTGAGCGCCTCACTTACTTCAGTATGCTCGATGATCATTTTATCGGCAGAAGGCATTGTATAAACCATTTCTGCCAGGGTTCCTTTGTCTCCACGGACGAAGAATAATCCTTTGCTCCCGATCTTTTTGTGTTCTATCTCCATAAAAATAAAACTATGGAATTTTTATTTGCTAATTAGGAAATCTATTCCAATATTTGCAATGCAATGAGACAAGCAAATCAATATTGGTGGTGGCATACAAACTCTTTCGGGGTGCTGTAAGTCATTACTGTATTGTATAAATATATATGCCCCGAAATAGTTCGGGGTTTTTTATTTGATAAACCGGCTAACGGGACTCGGTGGAGCTAATTTGCGACGCTCCGTTCAACACCAGTGCTACTATGAAATAAATTGAAAACTCGTTATGAAGAAAATTGAAATTTTAACCACCTGCAAAAAATTACTTGCTGATGTGTACACACCCGTAAGTATTTACCTGCGACTTCGTGATCGCTTCAGAGATACAGTACTTCTTGAAAGCACCGATCATCATGCTGCAGAAAACAGCTACTCATTTATTTGTGTAAATGCTATTGGTGGTATTGAGATCACGTCAACAGCCAGTGTTGAATTCAAGCTGCCCGGTCAGAAGCCTGAAAAGATCGCCATTAAAAATGCAATGGAAGTACCACAATTGATCTGGGATTTCTCAAACAGGTTTAGTTGTGTAAAAATGGAAACAAGGGAAGCAAAATTTGCACAGGGATTGTTTGGTTATACTTCTTTTGACGCTGTTCAGTTTTTTGACAGTGTAAAATTAAAATCCGGAAACCCTGAACTCAAAACTAAAAACTCGGAACTTATCATTCCTTTAATGCGTTACAGGTTATATCAATATGTGATTGTATTTAATCATTTCAAAGACGAATTATATATCTGCGAAAATCATATAAATGGAATTGAGAGTGAGATGGCCGGTGTTGAATCCTTAATACGTAGCAAGGATGTTCCGGTTTTCCCTTTCAAAAGAAAAGGGGATGAAACTTCAAATGTTACCGATAAGGAATATATGACAATGGTCGAAAAAGGAATAAGCAGTTGCCACCGTGGTGATGTATTTCAAATTGTATTAAGCAGGAGGTTTCAACAGGGATTTACGGGTGATGAATTTAATGTGTATCGTTCATTGCGCAGCATCAATCCATCTCCTTATTTATTTTTCTTTGATTACGGGGATTATAAGTTAATGGGCTCCTCCCCAGAGTCACAACTCATCATTCAAAATGGAAAAGCGATCGTTCATCCAATAGCAGGCACATTCAGGAGAACCGGTGATGACGATAAAGATCACCTGGCTGCTGAATTATTAAAGGGGGATAAGAAAGAAAATGCTGAGCATGTAATGCTGGTTGATCTTGCACGAAATGACCTGAGCCGTGTTTGTGATAATGTCTCGGTCACTCATTATAAAGACATCCAGTATTACAGCCACGTGATACATATGGTAAGTGAAGTGAGTGGTAAAGTGAGACCGAACAGTAACCCTTTTGAATTATTAGCAAAATCTTTTCCTGCAGGTACACTAAGCGGTGCGCCAAAGATCAAGGCAATCGCATTGATCGATAATTATGAGCCAACAGCCAGGAATTATTATGGTGGGGCTATTGGTTTCATGGGATTCGATGGAACTTGCAACCATGCTATCATGATCAGAACATTTTTAAGCATGCAAAATACATTGACATACCAGGCTGGCGCAGGTGTGGTGGCCGCGAGCAAACCTGAAAGTGAATTGCAGGAAGTGAATAACAAGCTTGGGGCGTTGAAAAAAGCAATTGAAAATGCGGAAACTCTGTAAATCTCCGGGGGAGAGTTTGAATGTTTAACAAAAAATGAAGAGATTTTAAATTATAAAACAATAAAGCTCCGCCGCGGCGGATTTGGGGTATGAAGATACTGGTATTCGATAATTATGATTCCTTTACTTACAACCTGGTTCACCTGGTTGAAAAGATAACCCATGAAAAAGTGGATGTGTATCGGAATGACCAGCTGCCCCTGGAGAAAGTAAAAGATTATGATAAAATAATTTTATCACCCGGACCCGGTATTCCGGAAGAAGCAGGGTTGCTTTTACCATTGATAAAGGAATATGCGTCTTCAAAATCCATACTTGGTGTTTGTCTCGGGCACCAGGCAATAGGTGAAGCATTTGGAGGGAAGCTCATAAACCTTAGTTCGGTGTTTCATGGAGTAGCTACGCCGGTGAAAGTTAAAAGTGAAAAGTTAAAAGTTAAAAGTTTTTTATTCGAAGGTCTCCCTGATGAATTGGAAGTGGGAAGGTATCATAGCTGGGTTGTGTCAAAAGAAAATTTTCCAGCGGAATTAGAGATAACAGCTGAAGATGAAAGCGGGATGATCATGGGTTTGCAACATAAGACCTACGATGTGCAGGGAGTGCAATTTCATCCGGAGAGTGTATTAACCCCGTTGGGAGAACAAATTATGAGAAACTGGCTAAACCCCCAAACCCCCTAAAGGGGGCTTTGGCGAATTTTGTTTGATGATTTGTTTTTGATATTCGGGAATAAAGACTATAAAATATTATTGTTAACTATAAATCTAAGTTCCCCTTTAGGGGACAGGGGTATGAAAAAAATTCTTCAACATTTATTCGAACACAAAACGCTTGGCCGTGATCAGGCCAAAGAAGTTTTGGTTAATATCGGCAAAGGCGTTTACAATGAGCATGAAATAACTGCTTTCATGACGGTGTACCTGATGCGCAGTATTACCATTGACGAATTACAGGGTTTTCGCGATGCGCTATTAGAGCTTTGTGTTCCGGTCGATCTTAATGAATTTCATACGATCGATATTGTTGGTACCGGTGGTGATGGAAAGAACACTTTTAATATATCTACACTTAGTTGTTTTATCGTTGCCGGCACAGGTCAAAAAGTTGCTAAACATGGCAATTATGGTGCATCATCAATCAGTGGCGCATCGAATGTGATGGAACAGATCGGTTATAAATTTAAAAGTGAGAATGAGAGGTTGAAAAAAGAAATTGATGAAACAAATATTTGTTTTTTGCATGCGCCACTTTTTCATCCTGCGTTAAAAACGGTAGCGCCGATCAGAAAAAATCTCGCCATGAGAACTTTTTTCAATATGCTTGGGCCCATGGTGAATCCCGCACATCCAAAGTTTCAATTAGTTGGGGTATTCAGTCTTGAAATGGCAAGGATCTATAACTATCTCTTACAACAAACTGAAAAAGCATTTACCATAATTCATAGTTTAGATGGATATGATGAAATTTCTCTGACCAACGATACAAAAGTGATCACTAACGAAGGAGAAAAGGTGAAAACGCCTGAACAGCTGGGAAAAAGAATGGTTGAACCGCATGATATACAAGGAGGCAACACAGTGGAAGAATCTGCAAGGATCTTTTTAAAGATATTAAAGGGAGAGGGTACCTGGGCGCAAAATGCAGTTGTTTTGGCGAATGCGGCGATGGCGCTTCACTGTACAGGTAATTATAAAACCTATGATGACGCATTCAATGCCGCGATCGTGAGCCTGGAAAGCGGAAATGCAAAAAAGAGCCTTGATAAATTAATGACTATGCAATAATGAATATACTTGAGGAAATAATAGAATATAAAAAGTCAGAAGTCAAGAGTCAAAAGTCAAAAATTAGTGTTGCTGATCTTGAGAAAAGAGAATTATTTTCAAGACAGGTGCTGTCCATGAAAGATTTTTTAATTGATCCGTCAAAAACCGGCATTATTGCCGAATTCAAAAGAAGATCGCCTTCAAAAGGAATGATAAATCCTGATGTTGATGTTGTAGAGGTAACGAAAGGATACACAGAGAATGGCGCATCATGCCTATCTGTGCTTACTGATGAACATTTTTTTGGAGGAAGTAATGATGACCTTATCAAGGCGAGAGTAAACGAGATCCCCATTTTACGAAAAGATTTCATAATCGATGAATACCAGTTGATAGAGTCAAAATCTATCGGGGCTGATATAATATTATTAATTGCAGCATGTTTATCCCCTCAGGAAGTGAAACGTCTTGCAACATTTGCGGGAAACATCGGACTTGAAGTTTTATTGGAACTTCATGCCGAAGAAGAACTGGAACATATTTGTGACGAAACAACTATAATCGGTATCAATAATCGCGACCTGAAAACATTCGATGTGGATATTGAAAGAAGTTTGCGGATGGCTGAAATGATACGTTTCCCTAAATTTAAAGTGGCGGAAAGCGGGATCAGCAGTGTAAATGATATTTTACTTTTTAAACAACATGGCTTCCAGGGTTTTCTTATTGGCGAAAACTTTATGAAAGCAAATAATCCAACGATTGCTTTTGCTGAGTTTGTAAAACAATTAAAAGCAAAAGCACATGAAGATTAAAGTTTGCGGAAACACATTGCCACAGCAAGTGACAGCCCTTGATGATATGGGAGTTACATTTGCAGGATTTATTTTTTATCCGAAGTCGCCGAGATACATGGCGACGAAAATAGTCGCAGAAAAAATGCGGCAGATAAAAGGGAAGATAATCAAAGTAGGTGTGTTTGTAAATCCCCTTTATGATGAATTGATGAAGACTGTTGATGAATACAGGCTGGATATGGTGCAATTGCATGGAGATGAAACCCCGAAGTTCTGTGATAAGATAGCGGATTATATATCGGTGATCAAAGCCTTTCGCCTGAGTGATAATGATAGCTTGCCCCATATGACGCAGCCATATGCTGAGGTTTGTGATTTTTTTATGTTTGATACCCTTGGCGCAGGTTACGGAGGTACAGGGAAAAAATTCGACTGGTCCATGTTAGAAAAAACACCACCAGTAAAGCCGTTTTTCCTGAGCGGTGGAATAGAATCGGGTGATGAGGAAAAGCTAAGTGAATTTATAACAACCGCTGCGGGAGAAAAATTATTTGCAGTTGACATAAACACAAAATTTGAAATAGGACCTGGCGTAAAAGATGTAAACAATATTCGAAAATTTGCCGAAAAGCTAGGTATAAAAAAGACAACCAAATGAATATAAAAGTGTGTGGCATTACGCAGTTAAAGCAATTGCAACAATTGGAAGCATTGAATATTGACTTTGCAGGTTTGATCTTTTATAAGGATTCGCCCCGATATATGGGAGATAAGATCTCTGGAAAAGAAATAAAGAAGGCAGACTTTGATATTAAAAAAGTCGGCGTGTTTGTAAATCCAGGATATTCTGAATTGCTGGATGCAATTGATGAATATGGATTGGATATTGTTCAGCTGCATGGCAACGAAAATCCTGAGATGTGCGACGAGCTCAGTGCAGAGGTTGAAGTGATAAAAGCTTTCAGGATAGAGAACGGTGCTGCCGGAATTGACAAGATGGTGGAACCTTATGATGCTGTTTGTGACTATTACCTTTTTGATACAGCCGGCTTAAAAGAAAGTTTTGGCGGCACTGGTCAGCAGTTTGATTGGGGTATATTGAAAAAAGCAAAAATTGAAAAGCCATTCTTCTTAAGTGGTGGTATCGGACCCGATGACGCATTGAAAGTACGATCATTTACCCACCCGGATTTTTTCGCGATTGACATCAATAGCAAGTTTGAAACCGCGCCTGGAGTAAAAGATATGGCAGCAATATTGAAATTTTTACAAGCCTTTAAATGAAAACGTGTAAGAATTGCGGAGCATTGACGAATGGTTTATACTGCAGCCATTGTGGACAGAAGCCAGTGCCCGAAAGAATTACATTTCATTATATCTGGCATGAGATCTTTCATTTCTTTACACATGCTGAGAAAGGTTTTTTCTTTACCTCAGCGCAATTATTGAAGGCTCCGGGTACTGTGATTAAAAATTTTATTGATGGTAAGCGAAAAGATTATCAAAAACCATTTTCCTATTATCTTATTTGGGTAGGACTTTATACACTGGTTCTTTATTTAATGGGTGAGCAGTTTGGTGAAAATAAAGCAGTGAATTTTGCAGATTATTTTGGTCCGGGTGAAACAACAAAGTATGCCATCGGTCATTTGAATATTGTACTGACACTTTTATTGCCTGTGCAAGCAATTTATGTATATGTTTTTCTCATGTATAAGCAATATAACTTTGTTGAATCTTTAGTAGTGATATTATATGGGATCGGCACAGTTATTTTTCTTAATGCTTCTTTTGTTTTAATTGCATTGATATATTACCTGGTTACTGGTAATTCAGTAAGTATTATTTGGTCGGATATTTTGAAAGCACTTTATATAGCCTGGATAATGATTGACCTGGCAAAAGTTCTTACTATTAAAGCAAAATATGTGAGAGCTATTATCGCTATGTTGTTACTAATGGGAACATTTACAGTATGGCGGCTTTATGTGTCACCGGCTTTGACGAATTTATTTTTTAAGTAAATGATTTGAATAAAAGGACAAAAGAGAGAATGAAATAAAGAGGTAATTCGCAGGGTTGAAATTGACGCCATGAAAACAAAAAGTACAAGAGTGCGACGCAACGGAAGCTAAATAGTAGTAGAAAAGCTAAGTGCATAAAAATTAAAATGTCAACTAATAAAACATATAAAGAACCAGATGAATTTGGGTATTACGGAAAGTTCGGAGGAGCGTATATTCCTGAAATGCTTCACCGGAATGTAGAGGAATTAAAGAACCGGTATCTGGAGGTCATGAGTGAAGCATCTTTTCAAAAAGAGTTCCAGGGGTTATTGCATGATTATGCAGGAAGGCCGACTCCATTATATTTTGCCCAACGGTTGAGCCAACTATACGGAACAACAATTTATTTGAAACGGGAAGATCTTTGTCATACCGGCGCCCATAAGATCAACAATACGATTGGGCAAATATTATTAGCGCAGCGATTGGGTAAAAAAAGGATTATTGCGGAAACAGGTGCCGGGCAACATGGCGTAGCTACAGCAACGGTTTGCGCATTGAAAGGTGTTGAATGTATTGTGTATATGGGGGAAAAAGATATTGAGCGGCAGGCGCCGAATGTTGCAAGAATGAAAATGCTTGGAGCAACGGTGATCCCGGCTACTTCCGGAAGTAAAACGCTGAAGGATGCGACCAATGAAGCCATTCGTGACTGGATAAATAATCCAAATGATACACATTATATAATTGGCAGCGTAGTAGGTCCGCATCCATACCCTGATATGGTAGCAAGATTTCAAAGTGTGATCAGTGAAGAAATGTCCAGGCAATTATCGGAGAAAACTGAAAATGAATTACCGCATTATGTGATCGCCTGCGTTGGTGGAGGCAGTAATGCAGCGGGTGCATTCTATCATTTCCTCGATGAACTTTCAGTACAGTTGATCGCTGTTGAAGCGGCGGGGCGTGGTATCAACAGCGGGCTAAGCGCTGCGACAACGCAATTAGGTAAGGCGGGCATTTTACATGGAAGTAAAAGTTTGGTAATGCAAACAGAAGATGGACAGGTTGTCGAACCGCACAGTATTTCTGCCGGTCTTGATTATCCGGGTATCGGACCTATGCATGCACATTTATACGATAGTGGCCGGGCAACGTTTTTAAGCGCAACCGATGAGGAATCTTTAGCCGCGGCTTTTGAGTTAGCAAAATTAGAAGGAATCATTCCTGCCTTGGAAAGTGCACATGCACTTCATGCATTGAAAATTTTAAAGTTTAATAAAACTGATAAGGTTGTTGTTTGTTTAAGTGGAAGAGGAGATAAAGACCTGGCAACATATATGAAATATTTATAAAGAAATTTTAGCTGAATGGGAACATGGAACACTGCAATTTTAGGAAACGATACAGCTTGTGAGGTTGCCGATTATTTTAAACGAATGTATCTCTACCAGGAAGGACCTGATTATAAATGGTCGGTTGAACAGATCATAGATTCATTATATACATCTTATTATGACACGATCAAGGATCTGCCTTCTGAAAAATGTAATCTTTTTTTTGCGCTTGCTTTATCCCTATGGAAAAAGGGAGAGCTTACTGACCAGATTAAGGAAATCGTTCGCCGTCTTATTTATGATAAGATAGATTATGAAGCATGGAAAGACCTGGAAGCAGATGAAAAAACGTTGAAAAGCAGGTGGCAGGCAACAACAAAATTTTATGAGGATTTAAATACACCACATGAAAAAGTTTCAAAAAGAGAATTGCAACAAAGAAAGGTTTCGTTGTTCATTTCAGGTACTTGCCTTGCAGTTGAACATAACGGATATTTTTATGGAATTGTGATCGCAAATGATGGAAGAAACGTTGATGATGGATCAAATGATCTACTGTTTTTGGATATTAAAAGTAGAACACTTCCTTCCTTAGAGGACTTTAAGAACAGCAGAGCCATTCTGAACGATGATCTGGCCAATTTTATTAAAGAGCTTGCACCGGGATCCGATGAAATAGTAATGGTTGCTCATACATTCAATTTTAATAAAGCAGCCATGAAGAAATTTCAGAAGTTGGCAGTGGAAGTTGGCCGGTTGGAGCTCACACGAACTTTTTTTGAATCATCCAGTGTTCGGTTTAACCAGCTTGTAACAAGTCATAAGTCCGTTGAATTGCTGTTAGCAGATGTATTCAATTATTGGGATAAACATAAATGGAAGCCTTCGAACTATCAGCTTAAATGTGAAAGTAAGGTGCATTTCAAACCATCAATGCTGACTGACAGGCATGTTGAATTCGACGGTAAAAAGTTTTTGCTTTCTGATATGTACGTAACAGTTTATAACGGTTTGTGGCATGTTGATGTAACGATCAGGATCAATAACGTAAGCAATAGTGATATTGAAAAATGCTGGAGCCATTTTGTCACCGTTTTTGAACATTTGACCAGAAGAGAGGTCAATAATTTTATTATTGCAACGGAGATAATGGAAAATATGCAACCTTTTCGTGAAGTCAATTTTTCTAATTATAAAATGAAACATGTCAAGGATTCCGCGGTTATTTAAAAATAAACAGGGGAAGGTGCTTAATGTTTACTGCACCGCAGGCTATCCTCAATTAAATTCTACATTGGGGGTGATGAAAGCTTTGCAGGAAAACGGTGCGGATATTATAGAACTGGGCATGCCTTACAGTGATCCGCTTGCCGATGGACCCGTGATCCAGCAAAGCAGTAGCGTTGCACTTGCAAATGGAATGACGATCAAAAAACTTTTTGAACAGCTGAAAGACTTCAGGAAAAATATAAGCATACCTGTTGTTCTTATGGGTTATATGAACCCTGTTTTACAGTACGGCTTTGAAAAATTTTGTGCCGATGCGGCTGATGTTGGAATTGATGGATTAATACTTCCTGACCTCCCTGAATATGAATTTGAAGCAGAGTATGGCGCTATCATAAAAAAATATGACCTGGATTTTATCTTTCTTGTTACGCCTGAAACAAGTGAACAGAGAGTCAAAAAGCTGGATGAATTAAGCACGGGTTTTTTATACGCAGTTTCTTCATCGTCTACAACGGGTAGCAATAAAAATATGACTGATATTAAGACCTATTTACAGAAGCTAAAAGGGTTAAGCTTGAAAAACCCTGTCCTCGTCGGTTTCGGGATAAAAGATAAAAAATCTTTTGAAATTGCGTGTGCACATGCCAATGGCGCTATTATCGGTACCGCATATATAAAAGCACTTGCAGGAGCAGGTGAGATGGCCGAGATTACCCGTAAATTTTTGGAGTCTGTTAAGAGTTAACACTATTGTTCCGGGAAAAATTTTATTATTTTTACGGGCATATCTAAAGAACATTATGAAAACAATTCTGACCTTCCTATTTCTTGGTTTTGTACATATTAACCTGATCGCCGGCGTCGCTAAGGATACGAGTTTCACCATAACGGGCAATATGACAGGCTTTGCTGACGGAACTGAAGTAAAGCTTGAAGACCAGAACACAGGTGTGCAATTAGCCACTACAAAAATTTTGAAAGGCAAGTTCATCCTAAAAGGAAAACTAACCGAGCCTACACTTTGCTGGTTAAAAATTACCGGCGATGAACAACAATATATTTATGTAGAAAATAAGGCCATCACCGTTTCAGGTATCAAACCTATAAGGACAAATTATAAAGTAGCAGGTTCGAGTTCCCATAATGATTTTATGGATTTTCAATTTAGTTTTAATCCATTAATGATCCGGTTGCAAACAATAGTCCCTCAAATCAATTCAACGGCACCCGGCCCACAACGGGATAGCATGATGACGGTTTACAATAATATCCAGGATACGATTCAAAAAAATATCGATATATATATTGACAAGCATCGGTCCTCTTATGTTTCTCCATTTATCTTATTTGTAACAACACAGTTTTACGAGGATCCTTTGCTGCTTGAACAACGATTTCTCCGGCTGGATTCTGCAGTCCGTACTACACCAACAAGCATCAGTTTAAAAGGATATATTGAATATAATAAAGTTGGCGCTGTGGGTACAAACGCAATTGACTTTACACAGCCTGATACATTGGGCAGGCAGGTATCGCTATCTTCATTCAAGGGCAAATATGTGTTGGTTGATTTCTGGGCGAGCTGGTGCGGGCCCTGTCGTATGGAAAATCCAAATGTGGTGGCCAGCTTTAATAAATTCAAAGAGAAAAACTTTACAGTGCTTGGAGTTTCATTAGATCGACCCGGTCAAAAAGAAAATTGGATAGCTGCCATACATAAAGATAATCTTACCTGGACGCATGTCAGCGACCTGCAGTTCTGGAACAATGCGGCTGCGAAAATTTATCGCGTCGGCGGTATCCCATTTAATATTTTGGTTGATCCGCAGGGAAAAATAATAGGCCGCAATCTCCGCGGCCCGGATCTTGATAATAAGCTTTGTCAAATATTGGGGTGTAATTAATGAGTGGTGAGTGATGAATGAGCAGGGAATATGATTTATAGCCAGGCTTCATTACTACTATTAAACTCCCATTGCGTCGCACTCTTGTGCGTTCTGTAATTCTATTCGACATGATGGAAAACTCCGTACTCCCAACTCTTGACCCGGAACTCAGAGCTCCTGTCTCAATTCACATCCTTTCCCGCTTTTAGCTTATCTATCATCGTCGCTACGTTATTCTTATTATTTGTATCGGGCGCAAGAGGTAAGGCCTGGTTTGCATATTTTAAGGCATTGGCATAGTCACCATTAGCTGAATAACCTCTTACCAGCCCCACCAGCGTTGTAAATTGATTTGGATATTTAGCAAAATTTGACTTAAAAACCTCTAACGCTTCTTTGCTTTTCTTTTGGGTCAATAAGGTTCTTGCGTATTGGTGCATTTCACCCATGGCTGCATTTGGCAATGCGGCTTTCATCACTGCCATCGCTTCGTTGCCACGGTTAAGTTTTTCAAGTATTTGTGCTTTTGTACTTGCCGCACGAAAAGATTTGGCACCTTCAAAGCCCGGGCTTGTTGCTGAATCAGCCCACATCAATGCTTCTTCGAGGTTTACATTTCGTTGGAGGCACCAGTTAGCAGCCTGTTCCCAGCTTTGCCATATAAAACCTTTTTCAGTTCTTAATTCATTGCGAAACGAGTGCAGTTGATCTTTAACATAATCTACTTCGACTTTAAATGGGATCATCAGTTTCTCCCATGATAAAGCAATTGTAGCGCTGTTCTCGGTTTCATTTAGAAATTCATATTTCAACCATTCAACTGATTTATCCAATGCCACAGGTTTCACTTTTACTCGTAAGGCATCTTCTTTTTCATTATAATAATAACTTCCCCATGAGGTTGAATTCTTTGAAAATATCAAGGTGCATTCATTCGGATCATAAGCAATAAAAAAACCATATTTGCCGGCAGGCAGATCTTTTCCTTCAATTTTTACATCTGTTGAAAATTCAAATGTGGTGTTTTCGTTTGAACCGGCGCGCCAGGGTGCTGCTTTTGCATTTCCAAAGCCCTGGTCAGTATAACCTACGTGAACCAGCTGTCCCCATATTTTACCTTCACGGCCTTTAACGGCCGGACGATCATAATTGATAATAACTTTTGTCAGGCCAATTTGCTCGCCGGTGATGGCTTTTTTATTACCACCACTAGGCAACACTGTTAGTGGGATCTGGGAATAGGAGAATACGCTGATGAAAACCAGCAAACATGAAATTGCAAGCTTCTGTTTCATAATTATTTATTTTGCTTCAATCCAAATCTAAAAAGTTCATTAATGTCAAATTCTTATTTATTTCATTCGGAGTATAGAACTGATAAAAGTTTATTTACGCGGCATTAGCGGTAATTGTACGTTGGCCGGAACCGGTAAAAAACATTGGTGAGAATCAAGCAGTTACCCTTCAGCTGTGTAATTTACTTTCAATTTTCCCCGTTATGGCACTGACTTTGAATTTATATGTTGTAAATCCATCATTATGAAAAAGCTTATATTAATTTTTTTAATGGCAGCAGGTGCTTTGCTACATAAACCTGCAGTTGCGCAAGTTGCGGTAAACGTAAACATAGGGGCCCAACCAGTGTGGGGGCCAATTGGGTACAACTATGTTGAATACTATTATTTGCCTGATATCGAAGCTTACTATTACGTCCCTTCACGTCGGTTTATCTATTCAAATAATGGCAGATGGATCTTTGCTACCACCTTGCCATATCGTTACAGAGGGTATAATATTTATTCAGGTTATAAAGTAGTGATCAATGAGCCAAGACCCTATTTACGATTTGGAGCCCATAAGATAAAATATGCAAAGTATAAGGGCAACAATGGGAAACAGGTAATAATAAAGAATAGTAATGACCCAAAATATTATGTCGTTAAGGGGCATCCGAAATATAATGCCGGTGGTAAGAATGCAGCAATCAGTAAGAAAAATACAGGTACAGTCAAGACGAATAATAGTAAAGGAAATAGCGGGGCTAAGAGCAAAGTAAATGGCAAAGGAAAAAGTTAGTTTTTTTAGGGCAATAGCTTTCATATGTCCCCCGGTTTATCGGGGGCTTTTTTATGATCAAATCTTTTCTTTTTTACCTGAGTAATAAGGAAATTCCAGCTCAAAGAAAATAATTTCCATCACTTCCTTAATGCATTAAAATTAAATTAATAACCCAGCTAAGACCGCAAGAACTTGCTGCTTTATTAAGCAAGTAACAAATACCTTCAGCGTCCTTTTCGTAACTTCCTTTTTAAATCCGCATAAATGCCAAGACTTTTAAGTTTTACATTTTTGATCTTAAGTTTTTCCTTTTCCAGTGCCCAGGAGTTCGGTGGTAATCCTCCTTCGGTCAAATGGCAACAAATAAGTACGGATACCGCAAGAATTATTTTTCCGCAGGGCCGTGACAGTGCTGCCCAAAGGATCGCATCCATTGTGCATTTTCTTGCTGCAAAAAATAATTCCCTTGGGACCAGGCGGGATAAAATAAATATCGTACTGCAAAATCAATCAACGGTCTCAAATGGTTATGTTGGCCTCGGCCCTTATCGAAGCGAATTTTTTTTAACGCCATCCTTCAACAATTTTGAGTTGGGTAGCATCCCATGGGCTGATGGCCTTGCCTTACATGAATACAGGCATGTGCAGCAATACAGCAATTTCAGAACAGGCATAAGTAAAGCAATGTATTATCTGGCCGGGGAAGAAGGGTTGGCCGTCGCTATCAATGCGGCAATACCGGATTGGTTTTATGAAGGCGATGCGGTATATAACGAAACAGTGCACTCAGAGCAGGGCAGGGGTCGAATTCCTTTTTTTACTAACCAATACAAATCCCTTTGGCTGGGCAAAAAGGATTATTCATGGATGAAGTTGCGGAATGGGTCATTAAAAGACTATGTACCGAGTCATTATCCATTGGGTTATTTGCTCGTGAATTATGGTTATGAAAAATATGGCAATGATTTCTGGAAAAAAGTAACGCAGGATGCTGCAGCGTATAGAGGTTTATTCTATCCCTTTCAAAAAGCAATACGACAACATGCCCATGTTAATTATAAAACTTTCAGGAAGCAGGCATTTGAGTATTATAAGCTGAATAGCGAGATGCTGCATAAGAGTGCGACGCAACAAACGCCCGACCAGCGTACTGAAGCTGGTGAACAAAAAATCACAAGTCCCACATTTAAGTATGTTACCAATTATTTTTTTCCATATCAAACAGATGATGGCTCATTACTTTATTTGAAAAGCAGCTATCGTAAACGCCCCGCTTTTGTGATAAAGGATAATGCTGGTGAGCATGTGTTGCGAATAAAAGATATTTCATTGGATGAGCAGTATAGTTATCGCAATGGCAAAATCGTTTACTCGGCCTATAAGCCGGACATACGTTGGGGATGGATAAATTATGGCGAGATTAGAGTTGTAGATATAAGAAGCGGTCAACAAAAAAAGATCACTTCCAAAACAAAATATTTTACCCCGGATATTAGCAATGATGGTAATAAGATCGTGGCAGTAAATTATGAAACCAATGGTAAATGCGAGTTGCATTTATTAGATGGTGGCTCGGGCGAAGTGTTGAAGCGTATCGAATCTTCAGAAATAAATGTTTTTACCGATCCAAAGTTTATTGATGATAGCTCAATTGTTGCTTGTGCAAGATTTAATGATGGGAAGATGTCGCTTGTGCTGGCAGACGTTAGCGGTTCCATAACAAGACTGACCGAGCCTTCTTACCATGTTATCGGGTTTCCAAATGTGCAAAAAGACAACGTCTATTTCACAGCATCTTTTAATGGCAATGATGAACTTTTTATGTTGCAGCTAAATGATAAAAAGATCTTCCAGGTTACTAACTCCGGCCTGGGCAATTATTTTGTAAATGCTGCTACAAATAGACTTATTTATTCAAATTTTACTCCCGATGGATATCAATTAAATGAAATAAGTCCGGATAAAATTGCTTTGAAAGAGGCCGATCGATCATTATTCCAGTCACCTCCGAACCAGTTTACTGTTGCAAAGGAAAGTGAGTTTAAAAGTTTACTATTAAATGATCTTCCCGGGCGAAATTTTCCGACAAACAAATATAAAAAAGGGGCAAGGCTTTTAAATTTTCATAGCTGGCGACCTTATTATGAAGATCCAATATTTACTTACACTCTTTATGGACAGAATATCCTAAATACACTGCAAACGGAGTTATATTACCTGTATAACCAGGATGAGGAGACAAATGCTGTTGGGTTCAACACTACTTATGGCGCACTATTCCCTTACATATCGGCAGGAACTGAATATACTTTTAAAAGAACTGATACAGTGAGCGGACTTACCCGTGAGTGGAACCAAATGGACAATCGTATTGGCTTGAATGTTCCTTTGAATTTTTCCGGTGGCAGGTTTTTCAGGTTCCTGAATTTTGGAAGCAGTTTTGTTTTCAGGTTCGAATCCAATACAGGCCCAACCAAGGACATGTTTGTTGAAAATAATTTCAGCTATCTCTCGCATTTTATAAATTACAGCCAGCAGACGCAGACTGCGCGACAACATATTTTTCCAAGATTGGGTTATAATTTTTCCTTACAATACCGGGATGCCATTACAAAATATAATAGTTACCAATTTTTTGCTTCCGCTAATGTTTACCTGCCAGGAATTCTTTCTACGCATAGTGTCGTTTTAAATGCTGCATTTCAGCAACGGGATACATTCAGGATATTATTCAGTAATCGTTTCCCGTATTCAAGGGGTTATAACGAAACGCACCTGTCAAGAATGTGGAAGCTTGGAGCTAATTACCATTTTCCCCTCTGGATCCCTGACTGGGGTTTTGCAAATATTCTGTACATACAGCGCATTCGTGCCAATGCATTTTATGATCTGACAAGAGTTTATTCAAGGAATAAACTGGTAACAGCAGACCAGCGAAGCGCAGGAGGAGAAATATATTTTGATACGAATTGGTGGAACCAATATCCGCTAACTTTTGGTTTCCGGATCAGTACAAGATTAGACGATGATCTTGTAACAGGTCAGAAAGGAACTTATTACGAGTTTATTTTACCGGTGAGTATAATACCGAGATAAGCCCCCTGTCCCCCGAAGGGGGAACTTAGATTGGACTGGCTTTTGGTGTTTGTAATTATTCTAAAGACGAAGTGGAAGTTAATGTAGTCAGGCTTTGTTATGTTGTGCTGCCTTCTCTCTTTTGGAGAGAAGGTCAGGATGAGAGGCTGCTTAAACTTTCTTCAATTGCCTTGATCTTTGCTTCTGCATCAGCTTTTTTCTTTTTTTCAACTTCAACAACTTCGGGTTTCGCATTTTGAACAAAGCGTACATTGCTGAGTTTCTTTTCTACTGATAACAGAAATCCTTTTTGATATTCGAGGTCTTTTATTAGTTGTTCCTTTTGTGCGGTTGTATCAAGTTCATTTTCTGTTTCAATAAAGAACTTGTCTTTTTGAACAACGGTGCTTATTGAATTTGGTACAGCATCTTTTACAAAGTTTATTTCGGTAGCATTAGTTTGCTTGCTAAGAATTGATTTGAACAAATGATATGATTCGTGATCTTCGGTTTGAATGGAAAGTTTTATCTCTTCCTTTGGTTTCAACTGATTTTTTATTCGAACATCTCGTAAACCGGTAATTACTTCTTTTAATAATGTTCCTTGCCTTCGAATGTTCGGTTTATTGCCCTCTATCTTAGTAATCATTTTTATAGTAATGTCATCACCGTCTTTTCTTTCTTTCAGATGGTGATAAATTTCTTCAGTTACAAATGGCATAAAAGGATGCAGCAATTGCATTAATTCTTCAAAGAAATAAACCGTTTTTTCATAAACATTTTTTTCTATTGGCTGGTCAAGGCCTGGCTTTACCCATTCCAAATACCAACTGCAGAAATCATCCCAAATAAGTGAGTAGATTGTTTTTAATGCCTCGCTTAACCTGAAATCATTATACATGTGTTCCAGATCGGCTTTTACCTGATTCAACCTGTTCTCAAACCAATCAATCGCAAAATTTTCTTTTGACTCCGAACTCTGAACTCTCGACTCCCAACTCCTAACCAGCTTCAACGCATTCCAGATCTTGTTATTAAAATTTCTTCCCTGGTCACAACTGCTGTCATCAAATAAAAGGTCATTACCGGCCGGTGAGGAGATCATGATCCCAAAACGAACGGCATCGGCACCGAAACGATCTATGAGGTCAAGCAAGTCTGGAGAGTTGCCAAGACTTTTACTCATCTTTCTTCCCTGCTTATCCCTTACCATTCCTGTAAAGTAAACATCATTGAATGGTTTTTCACTCATGTACTCCGTTCCAGCCATGATCATTCTCGCTACCCAAAAGAAAATAATATCCTGGCCTGTTACCAATACGGAAGTAGGATAATAATAATTGATGTCTTTATTATCAGGCTGAGTAATTCCATTAAATACCTCGATTGGCCATAGCCAAGAAGAAAACCAGGTGTCAAGAACATCCTCGTCCTGCTGAATATCGTCAATGGTGAATTGTGAATGGTGAACGGGGCTTTGTGTTTGAGATTGACCATTGACCATTGACCATTCACGAACTAAAATAGTGAATGCATCTTCTTTTGATTCTGCAACAGCAAAAGAACCATCAGGTGCATACCATGCAGGTATCCTTTGTCCCCACCACAATTGACGACTGATGCACCAATCCTTAACATTTTCGAGCCAATATTTATAGGTAGCCAAAAATCTTTCTTCGGGATGAATTTTTACATTACTACTCAACACCGCATCCAAAGCCTTTTCGGCAAGTGGTTTCATTTTTACAAACCATTGTGTAGAAATGCGGGGCTCGACAACGGCATTTGTTCTTTGTGAATATCCAAGCCTGGTTGTATAATCTTCTTCTTTGATTAGCAAACCATCGGCTTTTAGTTTTTCGATCGCTTTCTTTCTTGCCTCGAATCTATCAAGTCCTATAAATACCTCTGCAGCCTCACTCATCGTACCATCTTCATTCAGGGTATCTATTGTTTCAAGATTATGCTTTAACCCCAGGTTATAGTCATTGATATCATGAGCAGGAGTGATCTTCAATGCACCGGTTCCAAATTCTTTATCAACGTATTCATCAAGAATCACAGGAACAACGCGATTTACAAGAGGAACAATCAC
>CBFGXP010000019.1:0-30120 GCA_965652775.1 uncultured bacterium | reverse complement strand
AAATGAGTTGCCGACTGATCGATGCCCGCTTTCCTGATTACAAAGTGGTGATCCCCACTGATAACCCTTATAAGCTGGTGGTTAATAAAAATGATTTCCAGGGAGCCCTGCGTCGTGTTGTGATCTTTAGTAATAAAAGCACCAACCAGGTTGTACTTACCATTGCAGGAAGCGAACTTGAGCTAACGGCACAGGATGTGGATTTTAGTTTTGAAGGTGATGAAAGAATGAAGTGCCGCTACGATGGTGAGGATCTTGCAATTGCTTTTAATGCAAAATTTTTAATTGAAATGCTTAATGCTGCAGATAGCGATGATGTGAAAATGGAGTTGTCTACGCCGACAAAAGCGGGAATTATTAAGCCGACTGAGCACGAAGAAAATGAGGAGCTGATGATGCTGGTAATGCCACTAATGCTGAATCAATAAACAAACTAATACAAATAATTTTAGCCGTTTCGTTTAAGCCGGAACGGCTTTCTTATTTTTATAACATGGAATTCGTCATCGTTCAATCTTTTAACAACTATATGGATGCTCATTTATTGATGAGCCGCCTTGAAAGCGAAGATATTGAGTGCTGGTTGCAGGATGAAAATACAGTCACCATAAACCCTATTTTGACAAATGTAGTGGGCGGGATAAAATTGATGGTTAAGAAAGAAGATTCGCAACGGGCTTTTGAAATATTCAGAGAATCCGAAAACAATCGCAAACAAGCTGTTGAATGTCCCAACTGCAAAGGCCATAATACCGAATTAGTAAGCACACCACGTAAGGCATCGAATTGGATTAGTGCAATTTTCGGATTTATATTCGCAAATTATGCGATGCCTGCCGACCAGGTAAATCATTGTTTTGACTGCGGCCACGAATTTGAAAACAGTAAAGAAACAAACGCATCTGCTTAACATATTTTGCCGTAACTTTTCGGCAAATAAGCCTTGTCGTTATGTGGCACTCCCTGGTGGAATATTTTAATACCCTTGAACAACGGCCGCTGGAAAGACTTGCGTTCATCGTAGGAAGTTTGCTTATTCTGTGGATGATTGAAGGCGTCATTCCATTATTGCCCTTAAAATATAAAAAAAATAAAACCCGGCATGCTGCTGTCAATCTATTTTTTACCTTTCTACATATCATTATTCACACAGGGTTTGGCGTTCTGATCGTTCTCCTTTCTGATTGGGCGGCAAAAGAGAAGTTTGGTTTGGTTTATTGGTTGAATGCTTCTGTAGTTGTTACGATCATTATCTCGGCGTTAATGCTTGATTTTTTTGGCGCATGGCTTTCTCATGTTATAGAGCATAAAATTCCTTTGTTTTGGCGCATGCATATTATCCATCATGCCGATAATAATGTTGATGTGACCAGTGGTCTTCGTCATCATCCGTTGGAAAGTGTCTGGCGTGGTTTGTTTTTCCTTATTGCTATTATATTAAGTGGGGCTCCGATGTATGGAGTAATGATCTATCAAACACTGCTAACGGTGTTTACAGGAATTACTCATGCCAATATTTCATTACCTAAGGCGGTTGACAAGGTCATGAGTTATATTCTGGTGTCTCCCAATATGCACAAAGTTCATCATCACTGGAAACAACCTTATACCGACAGTAATTACGGCGGTGTATTTTCGATCTGGGATAGAATTTTTGGAACTTACAGAACACTTAATCCAAAAGAAATTCGTTATGGTCTTGATCGCTATTATCCAAATGAAAAGGATGAAGATCTTATTGCGTTATTGAAAAAGCCTTTTCAGAAACTGAATGGTTAATTGCTTTTATTAAATTTCCCCAATGAATATTGTTGCAGCAATTCCCGCCCGTTATGCGGCCACCCGTTTTCCCGGTAAGCTGATGCAAATGTTGGGAAATAAAACTATCATTCGTCATGTATATGATAATGCTGTCGCCACAAACCTGTTTAATGATGTTTTTGTGGTAACTGACAGCGATATTATCTATAAAGAAATTGAATCCAATGGGGGAAAAGCGATCATGAGCAACAAAGAACACGAAAGTGGTAGTGACAGAATAGCGGAAGCCGTTACGGCGATGAATGTTGATGTGATCATCAATGTGCAGGGCGATGAGCCCTTTATAAAAAAGGAGCCCTTAGAAAAATTGGTCCGCCTTTTTGAAGATCCTGCGGTGCAGGTTGCCTCACTTATGAGAAAAATCTCAAAAGAAGAAGCCGAAAATTCAAATAATGTAAAAGTAGTTACAGATAAATCTGGTTATGCCCTTTATTTTAGCAGGAGTATGATCCCCTATCTGCGGGACAAGGAAATGAATACCGGGCACTATTTACATATTGGTGTTTATGCGTATAAAAAAGATGCGCTGATAAGATTCACCCAATGGCCACAATCTAATTTGGAGAAAACAGAAAAATTGGAACAGCTCAGGTATTTGGAAAATGGTATAAAAATAAGGATGGTCGAAACAGCGTATAATAACGTTGCCATCGATACTCCTGAAGACCTGGCAAAAGCGAAAAGCATATTTAATTCCTTGTGAATTTTCACCTTCCTTTTAAAAAAAATCTTTCCTAACTTACTATTGTAATGAATGTAAAGCTTAAACCAGAAAAATACCTTCGCTACCTTGTGCCGCTGCATCTATTCGGTGCCCGTCGTACCCGTGAAATATTAAGCCAGAATCCAACCATTATTCCCCTTCGTGAAGATTCAAAAGAAGTTAAAATTACCGTTTACGATTACAATGCGACTTCGATCGAGGTAAATGAATTACAAGACGTAGCCGAGTGTTCGCGGTATCTGGGAAATGAAACCATTAGTTGGATAAATATTGATGGCATTCGCAAAGCAGACGTTGAATCACTTTGTAATTATTTCGGTGTACATCCACTTGTACAGGAGGATATTCTGAGCATCAATCAGCGTCCTAAAATGGACGAAATTGACAATCTCTTGTTTTGCCTGCTGAACATGTTATATTATAATTCGGAAAAAAATACGGTAGAACAAGAACAGATCAGCATTGTACTTGGAAAAAATTTTGTACTGAGCTTCCAGGAAGATGCGAACCGTGATGTCTTTAATTCTCTTAGGGAAAAAATGAAGCTAAGTAATAGTCGGATTCGCCAGGGTGGTGCCGATTATCTCTGTTACACTATGCTTGATCTTATCGTTGACCACTATTTCATTGTGATGGAAAGCCTTGGTGATCAAATTGAAGACCTTGAAGAAGAAGTTGCAAGAAGCGCAACCCAGCGGTCACTGGCAAAAATTAACCAGTTGCGGAAAGAATTGATCGTGCTGAAAAGAAATATGCCCCCTGTTCGTGATCTTATTAATGGTTTTATCCGCAGCGACAGCGATCTGCTTGATGATCGCAGCACCAAATATTTTAAAGATATCTATGATCATATTGTGCAGGCAAATGATCTGAGTGAAACCTACCGTGATATGATGATCAATATGCACGATCTTTACCTCAATAATGTTAATTTAAAAATGAATGAGGTGATGAAAGTAATGGCAATTGTAACATGTTTGATGGCGCCGGCAACTGTAATCGGAGGTATTTTCGGGATGAACTTTGACACTATCCCGTGGTTGCATAACCCTTATGGATTTTTTGGGGCTGTTGCAGTAATGTTATGTATTCCGATTATAATGCTTTATTTGTTTCGCAAAAGAGGGTGGTTTTAAATATCTTTTCTGTAAAAAAAGTCTGTCTCCTTTACCCAGCCATTTTTCTCATAAACTTTTTGTGCTGTAAAATTATCTGCTGCGGTTTGCAGCAATAACCATTTTGATTTTGTTTCAGCCCCAAAATCTGTTGCTGCATTTAGCAAGGCGGTCGCGGCTCCGATCCCTCTTGATTTTTCATTTACATAAAGATCATTCAGCAACCAGGTTCTTTTCATGCTTACTGAAGAAAAAATTGGAAAAAGTTGTGTAAACCCGATCAACTCATTTCTTTCTTCAGCAACAAAGATCACAGACTCCATTCTTTTCATCCGCTTCTTCAGAAATGATTTTGCAGTGGAGATATCTGGCTGCTGTTTGTAAAAGATCCTGTACTTGTCAAACAAAACAGAGAGCTTTTCGATATCTTTTTTCTTTGCCCTGCGAATGATCATAGATCATTTATTTTACCGGTTCAAATTTATAAGGATATACCTTCCCTGAACTCCATTGGCATACATAAAGATTTTCTTCATCATCCACCATTACATCATGCGGATGTTTAAAAAGTTTATCTGTTTGATAAAAGGGTTTGGGTTTCCCATTTTCATAAACCGCTTCCGATCCGCAAAGAACCGAAATGACTTTGTTCTCCTTATTCAATATTATCACAAACCCCGAGTCAACATTATCAAGATTAGGCGAACGAAGCACTGCCGCATACAGATAATTTCCTTTAATAACCGGGCGGCAAACACAGGCTCCCGGTAAAGAAATAGTTTCAATATAATTCCCGCTCATTGAAAATCGCTTAAAGCAGCAGCGGGTTCTATCTGTAATAATCAATGTTTCAGGTGTAGTGCGATAGTCTATGGTAATACCATGTGCATTATCCAAATGTTTTTCTTCGTTGCCTCTCCCGCCAAAAATGTTCTTAATTTTTCCCTGCGCATCATAATGTGTTATGAATTGCATTCCGTAACCATCTGCAACATATATCTCACCGTTTTTTGTAATTGTGGTTTCTGTTGGAACAAATTTTTTGGGATCATCATATTTGCCTGACTCCACAGGATATTTCCAGGTTTGTAAAATTTTTCCGTCAATCGAAGTTTTATAAAATTCATTTTTTGAAGTGTCGGTAACAAAAAGGAATTGCTCTTTATCGCCCCATATCGTAAGTCCATGGGCTCCCGGGAAATCATGCCCCCATGTTTCTAAGAGTTTTCCGTTCTTATTAAAAAAGATAACGTTATTCTTTGTTTCGTTCGTTAATAACCCAATCCTGCCTTTTGCATCCTGCACCATTTCGTGGCAATCATTTACCGGTAACGTTGCCGCGTCTGCCTTTACCCAATCCTTCACCAGCTTATATCGCTTTTCATTTTGGCCGTACACCATTTCGCCATTAACGAGCCCGGTTAATTTCTCTTTTGCAATCATGCTTCCTGCTAAAAGCAAGCTACTGTTATAGATAAACTCTTTTCTTTTCATATTGATTAATTGAAAAATATTTCGTCAATGAATAACCAGCCTTTGTCACCCTTTCCGGGATGCCATGCGGGCAATTTAATAACATTCTTTGCAATTATTTTATAGCACTTGTACATTGAGGGTTCAATGTCGATCCTGATCCCTTCGATCATTACGGCATTCTTCTCCTCTTTTGTCGGTTGCTTTGGCGACGCCCTCTTTAGTAGTTTTAATTTGTTCTTATCATCACCGCCCCATATCTCAATCTCGACTGGCGGCATAAGGTAAGACTGTATACTCTTATTATAACTCATCGAAATGCTGCTTATCATTTGTGCGGTGTCAAAATAAAAGAATGCCGCAAATGGTTTTTCTCTGAAGCCGAGCCAGGTCACGTCACTATGACTTTCAGCCAATCCTTTTTTTGAATCAATCAACGTCATGACACCATCCCCTTTGTATTTTTCATTTGGTTGGTTTATTAATTCTGCCCGTGAAGGTCTCCATCCTTTTTGAAAAAAAGAAAAGCTGGCGACAGGGCTACTATACCAACCCGGTCTTATTGCTTTTGCCTTGATCATTGTAAAACCATTCGCAACAACAGGGCCGTCGTATATTGGAGAATTTGTGCTATCAGGGTTGGTTCCGTCAGTTGTATAGCGAATTGTTACACCTGTTATTTGGTGCTTCAATTCAATCTTTTCATTTTCCCTTAAAATAAATTCTTCATTTTTTGTTGCAGGCGGAGTCAATGCGAGTATTTCATTAATGTCCGGCACATAGCCCCTGTTAAAAACTATTTTTTTGTTTTGCCTTTGTAGCTCTTCCGCTTCAGCGGCGGAAATATTGGTGTTCCATATAAAGACTTCTTTTAAAGAATCCAGAGGTAAAAAATATTGAGCAGCGCTTTTATCGATCTTAGTACCCGCAACCGAAAGCGACCGAAGTCTTTTTAATTTTTTGATTTCATTCAAGCCGTTGCTGGTAACTGAAGAGTTGTTTACTATTAGCTTTTCAAGATTGGTAAATTGGTTAATGGTTTTCATATCAGCATCGGTAACCGGCATGTTGCCAAGATTGAGTACAACAAGCTGCTCTTTTACTTTAGAAAGCTCGTCAAGTTTTTTCCGGTCAAATTTCTCCCTTACAAAAAAATCTGCTTGTAATGCCGGTGAGTGCTGCGATAATGGAAACACAGAACAAAACGGTCCGCTTAGTTTCTCAACAAGAGACATTGGCGCCGCAGCAAACAAGTATTTTTTTTCAGCCGCCTCTTCCGGCAATTGAATAAATTTTGTTGCAAGTGCCTTTACTGTATCATCGTCCGGGTAGTCTTTCAATGTTTTTTTCATATCGGCTCCCGACTGTATCCATGCGAACAAGAGATCTATTTCGTCCTGGTTCAATTGCGGCTTGCCTTTTGGAGGCATGTGCTTTTTGTCTTCCAGAGGTAAGTCGATGTTTTGAATGATGTGGCTGTTCAATGCATCACCTGATTTCCATATCGGGCCATTTTTCCCTCCTTCTAAAATTTTATCCTCCGTCGTCATGATCAATCCGCCCTTTGCCTTCCTCTCATTGTGACAGGAAAAACATTTTGATTTAAGAATGGGACGAACAGCAGCGGCAAATAACGAGCTGCTGCCTGTGACCTTTTGATCTTCGGTTTCCCTTTCTCCTTGTAACGGCTGCAGCACAAAGCCTTCTCCGTGTGTAAGAATAGAGCCATAATGACCGCCTACTATCATTAATACTAAAGACAATGTCATAGCTGTTCCAAAAAGAAATCTCTTTTCCGGAACCGATTGATAAATCAATAGGAGTGTATACCCTAAGATTGCGGTGATAATTCCTAACACCTTATGTTTTGACAGAATATTTTCATCATAACCGCCTTCTCTTGAAAGAAAAAAGCCCATCAACGCGGTTAGGGCTGAAGTAAATGCGGTAACCTGTAACACAAGAATAAAAATCTTTTGAAAAGACGCATTTTCAATATTTTTTCTGGCGATCCAAAGAATAAAGGAAATAACAAGCAACCCAATGGGTAAATGAAGAAGCAGCGGATGCATTCGTCCTACAGCCTGCATTGAAGGGGGCAGCGATACTTTGTTTTGGAAGAAAAGCAAAAACAGAAGCATCACGATGATAAAAAAACTGAGACTGGATAAAATACGCTGGACTAATTTCATTCTTCTTTTTTATGCGAGGACTCCCTTTACAACCTCGCCGGCAACATCTGTTAACCGGTAACGCCGGCCGAGATGTTTAAAAACTAATTTTTCATGACTCAATCCCATCAGGTGCAAAACCGTTGCATGAAAATCATTTATATGAACCGGATCTTTTACAATGTTATAACCAAACTCATCAGTTTCGCCATAGCTTGTTCCTGGCTTTATTCCTCCGCCTGCCATCCAGATACTGTAACATCTTGGATGATGATCGCGACCATAATTTTCTTTTGTTAATTCTCCCTGGCAATAGTTTGTCCTTCCGAATTCACCACCCCAGATCACCAGTGTTTCATCAAGTAATCCTCTTTGTTTAAGATCCATTACCAATGCTGCTGATGCACGGTCAGTATCTTTTGCCTGTCCCGGCATTTCACCAACAAGATTACCATGCTGATCCCACCCCTGGTGATACAATTGAACAAATCTTACTCCCGCTTCTGAAAGTTTTCTTGCAAGTAAGCAATTCGCGGCATAAGTTCCCGGCACAAGGCATTCGGGACCATACATTTTTATTATTTGATCAGATTCTTTTGAAAGATCGGTAAGCTCGGGCACGGCAGTCTGCATCCGGTATGCCATTTCATATTGCTCTACTTTTGTTTTTATTTCAGGATCGCCAAATTCTTCAAACGATAATGCGTTTAATTTGGCCAGCTCATCCAGCATTCTTCTCCTGTCCAATTTATCTGCGCCTTCCGGGTTGTTAAGGTATAAAACCCTTTCATCGCTATTGCTGAATTGCACTCCCTGGTGTACGCTGTCAAGAAATCCATTTGTCCAGAGTTTTGAGTAAACGCCTTGTCCATTTCCTTTTCCTCTTGAAAGCAATACACAAAATGCAGGAAGATTTTTATTCTCGCTGCCCAATCCATAGCTAAGCCATGAACCCATGCTTGGCCGATTGCCTTGTTGAGCTCCTGTTTGAATAAAGGTTAATGCCGGGTCATGATTGATCGCTTCAGTGTGCATTGTTTTAATTACACAAATGTCATCGGCGATCTTTCCAATGTTTGGAAATAATTCGCTCATCCAAATGCCCGATTGGCCGTGCTGCCTGAATTCAAACTTTGAGCCGACCATTGGAAATTTTTCCTGGTTAGAGGTCATCCCGGTAAGACGCTGACCCATTCTTATAGATGCAGGAAGATCCTGCCCCAGCATCTTATTTAATGTTGGCTTGTAGTCAAAGCTTTCCAATTGCGAAGGAGCTCCGTTTTGAAAAAGGTATATAATTCGTTTTGCTCTCGGTGCAAAATGGGGAAGCCCGATCGGCGATACCATGTCTTCTGTGCCGCCACTGAAAAGGTCTTTCACCAATAAGGATCCTAAGGCCACGCTCCCGATCCCAAGGCTAAGTTTGCCCAGAAAATGTTTGCGGGTAATATTCAACCTGTTTTCAAAAAATTCGTTTGCCATAAAAAATTTTTTTATGATCTCAACTTCATTACTCCTATCACCTGTCGTTGCGTCGCACTCTTGTGCTTTTAGTAATCCTACTCTACACAATATTATCTCTCTTCCTTTTCACATTTACAATAAAAAAACAACCTTCCTCCTAAGTCTCCCTGCCGCGCCGGGGGGCAGGGGGTTGGGTTTATGTTTTTGTAATCGCTTCTTCCATATTATACATTGTATGAATAACCTGCATAAGAGCGGCAGCGTTCACCTTATCTGAAATTTGCTCATGTTTGTACTCCCCTGTTTTTAATAGATTTTCTGCTTTTGCTGGTTTCTTTGCAAATTGTTCTTTTTCGTTCTTATAATAATTAAAAAGGATTTCTTTTTCTTTTTCGTTTGCCTTTCTGCAAATGATCAGGCGAAATGCTTTTTCTATTCTTTGTTCCTCGCTAAGTTTTTCCATTGATAATTTTTCGGCTAGCACTCTTGCTGCCTCCAGCACCTGGGGATCGTTTAATAAAACCAATGCCTGCAATGGCGTATTTGTTCTAACCCGTTTCACCTCACACTGGTCCCTGTTTGATGCATCAAACGTAAGCATTGATGGCGGCGGAACAGTTCGCTTAATAAATGTGTACATACCACGACGATAAAGTTTTTCATCATGATCCTGCACATATCTTGCTAATTGACCACGGCCGGATGTCGATGATTCCCAAATTCCTTTTGGTTGGTATGGTTTAATACTCGGGCCACCGATCTCAGTATTCATTAAGCCACTGCTTGATAACACAATATCTTTTATAAATTCAGCGGCATATCTTGCCCGTGATGATCTTGAGAGAAAAATATTCTCAGGATCTTTTGAAAGTTTTTCTTTTGAAACGACAGAGGATTGACAATATGTAGCAGATGTCACGATTTGCTTTACAAGTCTCTTTATGTCCCATCCATTGTTCATAAAATCCAAGGCAAGCCAATCCAGTAATTCCGGGTGTGTTGGTGGTTCTCCCTGCATTCCAAAATCACCGGAAGTTTTTACAAGACCTCTTCCAAAAAACTCCTGCCAGATCCTGTTTACAAAAACCCTTGCAGTCAAGGGATGTTTTTTATCAAGCAACCATTTTGCTAATCCAAGCCGGTTATTTTCAAGTTTTGTTGAATCAAAAGGGAAAATTTTTGGTGGCGTATTAAATGCAACTGAATCACCCGGCTGATCGTACACTCCTCTTTTCAAAATATGTGTGGGTCTGACCTTGTTGCTATCCTTCATGATCATTACCAGGACAGGTGTTGTATCTTTTTTATTTATGAACTGTAATACATTTTTGACATCATCGCTGCTGATCTTCATGTTCGGCGGATCAGCTAATGAAGCAAGTGTAATATCACCAAGCAATCCCTTTTCATTTACCTGGTTAAAAAAGGCAAATGTGCTGTAATATGATCGTTGCGGTATCGGGTCAAACTTGTGATCATGACATTTGGCGCATTCAAACGTCATCGCTAAAAAAGTCTTGGCAAAAGTATTGGTGCGGTCGGTTACATATTCGAGCCTGTACTCTTCATCGATCACTCCGCCTTCCTGGGTTATTTTATGATTGCGGTTAAAACCCGTTGCCAGCAACATTTCCTTTGTTGGCTCCGGCAATAAGTCACCGGCTAGTTGCCATGTAACAAACTTTTCGTAAGAATAATTTTTATTGAATGCATGGATCACCCAATCTCTCCACGGCCACATGGTTCGCAATCCGTCGTCCTGGTAACCATGACTGTCAGCGTATCTTGCCACATCAAGCCAGTTAACGGCCATTTTCTCACCGTAATGAGGATTGGCTAATAACTCATCAACAATTTTATCATACGCATTTGCGGAATTATCATTCAAAAACTTTTCCTGCATTTCAATTGTTGGTGGCAGACCGGTTAAATCAAAACAAACTCTTTTAAGCAACCTCTCTTTATCTGCTTTTTCATTTGGTGAAAGACCCGCTGATTCCATTTTGTCAAGCACAAAATGATCGATCTCGTTCTTTGCCCATTTTTTATTTTCCGTTTCGGGGAGTTGTTGCGGTTGCGGCGCAATGAATGCCCAGTGTTGTTTGTATTCAGCTCCCTGCCTGATCCATTTTTCGATGAGTTTTATTTCATACGCCGATAAAGAAACGTTAGAAGATGGTGGCGGCATTTGTTCCGCGGTGTCTGTGGAGGAAATACGAAGGAAAACCTGTGAATGCCCCGGATCGCCGGGAACAATAGCAAAAGATCCCGGGCTTTCTTTCAGCGCTGCATATGCGCTGTCTGCTATATCGAGTCTCAGGTTAGCTTGTCTTTGGCTTGCATCGGGCCCATGACATTTAAAACAACGGTCCGAAAGTATCGGTCTTATATGGTTGTTGAAATCAACTTTGGCGGGAAGTCTTTCCCTGGGTTTGCTTTTTCCATATATAAATATAGAAGTAGCGGCAGCGGCAATAACGACAAGTACTAAAACCCACCAGGTCTTTTTCATTAACTCAGTTCTTTATCCCGTTAAGGTAAAATTTTTCTGGGTACTGATGAATGTTCAGCAAGGGTTATTTCTTTTTATAGACAGGAACTGTGCTGCATGGTTCGCCATACATGATGCTTTTTGCAACAGGTAACAGTTTACGGGTAGCTTCCGCATAAGCAAAATCGTCAATTGGTGTTTCACCGCAGCCTTTTAGGACAATGCGTTTATCTGAAAAATCTGCGGCATTTATTGAAGAGATGTTTTTTAGAAAGATCGCCTTGTAAACTTCAGCTTCGCTGCCAACAAGGGTTTCTTTTGCCACCGGTTGCAGGTAAGAAGTTACAAGCATATAGGCCCATACCGGGATAATGGCATCTGCAGAACAGGTAATGGCGACATGTCTATTCCTGTATTTCTCCCAATCGTGTTTCTTCAAAGCTTCTCTAAAATCTTTTTCTTTTAAAATCAATCCCATAAAAAGAAAATCTTTCAGATCGAACACAACTATATCTTCCTTTAATGGCAAATATTTTTCGAGGTCAATTGTGATTAACCCGCTCTCGGCAACCTTATTTACAATTTCATCACTCATTGTATTACAAAAATAACCCAGGTATGGCTCTTTTGTTTACGAAAAGCGGCGCAAAAAAGCCCGGTCCCGACTAAGGCGAAACCGGGCTTAGATATTTATTTAATAACTAATTGTCAATAGAAATTTCGCCGGTTATCTTTAATACTGGCCTGTTCCTTTAATATTTTCGTCGGTGAGCTATAAATTCCCTGCATTTGCTTTGCCCTTTGTCTCATTTGATTTTGTTGCATTGCTACATCGGCAGTTACAACTGAGGTGGTAGTAAGGTCATCCACTCTTACAACATATACTGCGTCTTTGCCCGGAATTGGTTCGGGAATTATCTTTCCTTTATTAGCTGGATTGAATACTGCGCCGAGAACTTTAGGGTCAACCAGGTTTCTGGAACCCGTTATGCGAACACTATCTGCTACAATTATTGAATCTTTTAATGCAGCAGCGGCAGCTTCCAGTGTGGTTACCTTGCCGATCATTTGCTTTATCTGTTCCCCTTTCTTTTTGTCTTTAAGAATTCTTTCTACTGCTGGTCTTGCAACATATGCGGGCTGTGTTCCTTCTTTCAAAATATCAGTAACGACAGCCACGATGTATTTATAACCGGTTCTTATATCTCCAACTCTTTCCTGTTTTAACACATCGCCTTTGTCGGCCTTGTAAATTTCTCTTACAAGTGAGCGGCTGGTACCAAAAGCATCAATTCCCTGGATATAAATATCATTTGGCTTTATGTTATTCGCTTCCAGTTTTACAAATTTTGATTTAGCCACATTTGCATCAAATGATTTTATGTCTTTACTGTCGCTTGCAAATTTGCTGGCATCTTCAAGCACCTTTTGTTCTGTCTCCTCCGTTGCCGTAATGGGCTTTGCGAAATAAGCCACTTTATAATGTGGTTGAAAATTTTTCTGATCAAGTATTTCGATCAAATGATAACCAAAAAGTGTTTTAACTACCTTCTTTTCACCTTTCTTTCCTTCAAAAGAAAAATCATTGAATTCTTTTACCATCTGACCATAGGTGTAATAGTTGGTAGCGGGATTCTGAGGGTTTGATAGTACGCCACCTTTTATTGCGCTGCCCTGGTCACTGGAATATTTTACAGCAAGCGAATCAAACCGTGCTCCTCCTTTTATTGCAACATCGATACTGTCAATTCTTTTTTTAGCAGTTGAATCGTCAAGTATTTGCTGCCTGCTTTGGGGGTCGTATGTTGGAATAAGAATATGTCTCGATTTTACAGAATCAGGCAGCGGCTTTGTATCGATAAGTTTTGCCAATACATAAGTGTTTTGATCAAGATAGGGACCATAAACAGCATTCTTTGCAAGTTTAAAAATGCTATCCTTGGCTGGTACCTGTATCTGGGATTTACCATTGTAGCCATCAAAAAAAGCCATCGTACTTCCATTGCGTGAAAGAAACTTTTCTGTTAAACTATCTTTGGCAAATTCAGCTTTCAAATCCTCTACTTGCTTTCTTGCAATCGCTGAGTCGGCGGCAGTTGGTGCTGCGTCAAAAACAACATACGCTATGTTGCGGCCTTCTTCCTGTTTAAACTGATCTTTGTGTTTGCTTACATATTCTTCTATCTCTTTGTCAGAGATCTTTATTGTGCTGTCAGGAATTTTGGAATAAGCATAGCTGACAAAAGAAACTTTTGCCAGGCCCGCTGATTCTGCATTCGTTTTTTCAACAAACCATTTTGGATAATAAACAGAATTGGTAAGGAGCGCATTGTATTTTTCCAATTTGCGGCTGTATTCCATTGCAGCCAGGTAAGCGTCCAATTGCTGTTTATCATTTGCATTGGTGCTTCTTTTCATTTGGTTGATGGCATTCTGTGCTGCGGCGCCATCATAGTTTCCCTGTTGATCAGAAAAGCGTTGTTTCAGGTCTGCCGGGGGATTTTGTCCAAACAACCAATCATTAAATTCCTTTTTTCCTATATCAATGCCAACTTTTTTAAACTCTGATGCCATAATAATTTCTTCGACATCCTGGTTCCATAACCGCTCATTATTTTGTTGTCTTTCTGCTTCCGAAATTTCACGACCCTGTTGCTGCGCTTGCGCCTGGGCCTGATCGTCCATCGCCTTAAGTCTTGTTTCAAAATCGGCCCAGTCAATTTTTTTTCCATTCACCGATCCAAGCGTTGTTGAATTTCCGGGGCCCATTCTTTCTTTTGCCTGGAAATAGTCTGTAAGGATGAATCCTAAAAGTGCTAAAGCAATAGCCACGACAGCCCACTTTGCATACCTTTCACGAATACTCTGAATAACTGACATAATAATATTATAGGGTTATAAAAAGGACGGCAAAAATAGGGGAAAAACTGTGGAAAAGCAGGCTTTCTTTTGATGAGTGTTGTACTTCTGCTGATGGGCTGCCGGATGGAAGCGGTAGCTCCGCCGCCGGCCGCTATTTCTGCCATAAAAATGCCTCTGGCGGCGGACTACAAGCGAACAGCCGGAACAAATGCCGGGATTTGTAAACGGCGGACAACCCCTTATATTTTGGGCCCATTCACAAGATTCATTTCCTTAATAAGATGTTTGGCGCCGGCAAACTTGTCAACGATAAATAATACATATCGGATGTCAACCATGATGTTCCGGCAAATGGATGGGTCATAATTTATGTCACTCATGGTTCCTTCCCATACACGATCGAAATTGAGGCCAATCAAATGGCCATTTGCATTAAGCGCCGGGCTGCCGCTGTTACCGCCGGTGGTGTGGTTGGCGGCGATGAAACATACCGGAAGTTTTCCATTCACACCATAAGGGCCATAGTCCTTTGCTTTGTAAAGGGCTCTTAGTTTTTCAGGAACATCAAATTCATAGTCGCCGGGTTTATACTTTTCCATCACGCCATCGAGATATGTATAAATATCATACGATACCGCATCCCTCGCCTCGTATCCTTTTACATTCCCGTAGGTGACACGCAACGTACTGTTGGCATCAGGATAAAATTTCTTTTCTTTAAAAACATCCATCTGCGCCTGCATATATGTACGCTGCAACTTATTGATCCGGGTTTGAATTTCGTTTAGTTTTCCCTGCACCTGTAACTGATAGGTTTTTAATACATCATTAAATAGTTTGATGGCGTTGTCACTGCGGATATAATTTAAAACCTCCGTGGTAGATTGTTGTAATTTGTCGTTAACGGCTTTTGCATTCAATATGCTGGTTTCGTTATAAAGGTTTTCTGCCAGCCGTTGATAGTCTTCTGTTGTCGCCAGGGATTTTTCTTTCATCATCGGGGAAACATTTTCTTTCTCCTGGTCCATTAGATACATCTTCATCAATGCAGCAAAAAGTTTTTTATCTACTTCGCTGTTGTGTTCAGGGAAAAAGTCTGAAAGGAATTTTATGACTTCCGTTTTTCTCTTTGAATACGCTGCTTCACCGCCCTGCTCAAATGCGTTTGCCAGCGAACTCAATTGCCCCGCTACGGTAAACAATTCTATTTTACTTATTATCTCGTTGAAATAATCTCTTGCAAACCCATATGGTTTTATTTCAGCATAAGCATTGTTCAAATCCTGCAGCACAGTTCCATAAGATGTTTTCCATTGGGGATTTGCAAGAACTCTTTTTTGAAACTCCGCTTCGTAGGCTTTCTTTTTTGCCAGCGCATTTGTTCGTGTAAGCCCAAGCACTTCGCCCTGCCATTTCTTATATGAATTTTGAATGCCCGCATATTTTGATGCATATTGAATTTTAATTTGTTCGTCTTTCCTCATGAATTCATCAATTATATTCAGCGCATTTTCACGGATAGCAATTTTAGCGGGGTCATTTACTGTCATTATTTGCTCAACAGCCGATCCTGGTAAGTATTCCATTGTTCTTCCCGGAAAACCAAACACCATGGTAAAGTCGCCTGTTTTTACTCCACTTAATGAAATGCTTAAGGACTTTTTAGGAGTATAAGGAATATTATCTGGTGAGTAATCAGCGGGCTTGTTGTCTTTTCCCGCATAAATACGGAACATGGAGAAATCACCCGTGTGGCGTGGCCACATCCAATTATCGGTATCTTTTCCAAAATTTCCAATTGCAGATGGTGGCGCCCCGACAAGACGTACATCATTATATGTTTCTGTAATAAAAAGAAAGTATTGATTATTTTCAAAGAAACCCCGGATCAATACTTTTTGATAGCTTTCTTTTTTCACGCTGTTTCGCAGGGCTTCCATGTTCTTGTCTGCTTGTGACTGTCTTTCCGATTCACTCATTGCTGCCGTTACTCCATTTAATATCTGCTTTGTTACGTCTTCAATGCGTATAATAAAGGTTACAAACAAACCCGGGTTTGGAAGTTCCTCCCGGTTACTCATCGCCCAAAAGCCATCTCTTATATAATTATGTTCAAGTGTTGAGTGATTTTGTATGGCATCGAAACCGCAATGATGATTAGTAAGAACAAGTCCTTTACTTGAAATTATTTCCCCTGTGCAAAAACCGCCAAGACTCACGATGGCGTCTTTCAAACTCCCGCTATTAATGTTATAGATATCCTTTGCGCTGATCCTCATCCCGAGGCTTTTCATTTCTTTTTCATTCAGCTTTTCGAGCAACAGCGGTAGCCACATACCTTCATTGGCAAATGAAAAGATTGAGACTAACGATAAGAATAAGGCAAATAAGATTGATCGAAGCTTATTGAGATGTTTCATACATTAATATTGAGGACAGTAAAGTTAGTTTTTTAATTTCTATCAAGTTTTTGGGATGCGTGTCTTCCGATATTCCAATTTTTTCTCCCCAAATAAGGTGTTGGCAAAAGATTTTTGTGTTAATAAGAGTTGGTGAAACGTTAATATGGAACAGAACGGTTGGATAGTTTAAAGTGTAAAACCTAAAACTAAGACCTGTTAGTGTGGGTTGTTCTTACTTAATTCATACGCTATTCACAGCACCTTTTCCTTTTTTGGTACACTATTTATCCAGAAACGACTATTCACAAGCCTGTGGATATACCGGTGAAAACTGCGGCTGGTACTGATCCTGGTTGTGGATTATCTCTGCTTCTAATGTTGATAATCATAACTACGTAATTTTGTGTAGAATCTTTTCCACGAATCCACAGCTGTAATAATAATAAACTCTTTTTTATAAATATTATATAATACTATTAATACAACTAAGAAAAAAGAATTTTTAAAAATCCGATTGTGAAGTGGAATATTGCAATCCCGAAAAAAATGAGTGAGATGAATCCAGCAACATTGACCACCGCAAAAAATGAAATTGAGAAAAATGGTTTTCTTGATATAGAACCAGATCCAACCCTTGATCTCTTTGCAGAAATTGAGAGACTGAAAAAAGAAAAGAACGCTATTCTCCTTGCGCATTACTACCAGGAACCCGATATACAGGATGTGGCTGATTATATCGGCGATAGTCTTGGTTTAGCCCAGCAAGCAGAAAAAACGAATGCCGATATGATCGTCTTTGCGGGAGTACATTTCATGGCGGAAACAGCAAAGATCCTGAACCCTACAAAAAAAGTTGTGATACCAGATCTGAAAGCGGGCTGCTCACTTAGCGATAGCTGCCCACCCCCATTGTTTAAAAAATTCAAGGATCAGCATCCTGATCATGTTGTAGTGAGTTATATCAACTGCAGCGCAGGAATAAAAGCATTAAGTGATGTTATCTGTACCAGCAGTAATGCAAAGATCATTGTTGAAAGTTTTCCGAAGGAACAACCAATAATTTTTGCTCCGGATAAAAACCTTGGTGCGTACATCAACAAGGTGACAGGAAGAAACATGCTGCTTTGGAATGGCGCCTGTATGGTGCATGAAATATTCAGTCTTGAGAAAATTACAAAATTAAAAGTGCGTCACCCGAATGCAAAAGTGATTGCACATCCCGAATGTGAAGACCCGGTATTACGGATTGCGGATTTTATTGGAAGCACAACAGGGTTGCTGAAGTTTACACAGAAAGACGATGCAAAGGAATTCATCGTCGTAACCGAAACGGGCATCATACACCAGATGCAAAAAGCGAATCCTTTAAAAACGTTTATACCTGCGCCACCTGAAAACAATTGTGCCTGTAATGATTGTCCCCATATGAAACGCAACACACTTGAAAAACTTTATCTCTGCATGGAATATGAAGTCCCGGAGATAACAATGGATGAAGAATTAAGACTGGCAGCAAAGAAGCCGATTGAAAGAATGCTCGAGATTAGTAAGAAAGCAGGATTGTAATTCAAATAAACACGAAATACTTTATTGATGGAAGCCAATACTGAAATATACAATATCTACTTCGATAAAGAGATCAATTCTGTTGTGATGGAGTGGAATGGCTATGCGACAAGCAAGCAATTTAAACAAGGCACAGAGTTAATGTTAAATATGCTGATAAAAAATAACTGTTCTAAGGTATTAGCTGATATAAAGGACATGAAGATAATAGCGATGGAAGATCAGCAATGGTTAAATGAAGAGTTTTTGCCAAGAGCTACAACATTTGGCTTTAAAGCAATAGCGATCGTTAAACCGAATTACTATTTTAATAAAGTAGCGGTAGAAACGATCTCCTATAAAGCGGATAAAGAAAAACTAACTATCAATTTTTTTGATAACGTTGAAGAAGCAAAAGAATGGCTGAGTAAAATATGAACACCTGGCAATACATATCTTCTATGTGAACCATGGATTATCTGCAAAAAATAATAGGTGAGATAGAAGAACATTCGGTTGAAGGAATAAAAGAATGTTTTACAAATGGAGTTAACCCAAATGATCATTACAATGGCGAGCCGCTTATCTATGAATTGATAAGTGAATATGCACGAGGCCCAGGATTTAAGGAATGTGTCAGGGCTTTTGTCGATCATGGATTGGTCTTCGAAGACAAAATTTTATTGGCAGTTTTATCAGATAACGCTTCCACATTAGACGCATTATTAAGAAAAGACAGCGAAGCAATTAAAAAAAAGTTTTCGCTTCGTTGTGCTTACACTCCATTGTTTGAAGCAAGCCTGCTTCATATATGTGCGGAATTCAATCATGTTGCCTCTGCAGGAGTACTGGTTAAAAATGGAGCCGATATAAATGCAAAAGCAGGAGTTGATGAAAATGGTTTTGGCGGACAGACACCGATCTTTCATACGGTCAATCAAAATCAATCAGCAGAGATGCTGAATTATCTTCTTTCTTTATCGCCCGACTTGCATATAACAGTTAAAGGAATAATATGGGGCAAAGGATATGAATGGGAAACGCTGATCCCCGCTGTGAACCCGATCAGTTATGCAATGATGGGGTTGCTGCCACAAATGCATCGAAACGAAATAGTAATTTCAAACACTGTTTCTAATTTGCTCAAAGCAGCCTATGGCATCGATTACCTGCCACAAAATGTTCCGTGTGCATATTTAAAAAAGTAGTGTATAGAAAGTTTTCATGGTCTTGGTGTATTTGTTTTCAAGACACAAAATAAAATATAACGAAAGTTCAATTCATGTGAAGTTCAGAGGTCCTCAATATTGTAGAATATTTTCCCCGGGAAAACTTTAAAAAAAAACTGAAAGACTCCGACGCTTTTGTTTTAAAAAGTTCGATAACTTGAATACAAATCCCTCCGGAAAAAGCCGCATCGTTTCTGTTCCCAGGATACAAAAAAATTGCTTAAACTAAATTACTTCTTATGAAAAAGGTTCTTTCCATTTCCCTTTTGGGATCATTCTCGACTCTGCTCCTTTTAACTACTCAAAGAATTTATTCGCAACAAAACCCCGGAGGCGTAACAGGAGCCGTTGCATGGTATAAAGCCAATGCTGGTATTACAGTAACGGCTGGCTTGGTTTCGCAATGGAATGATAATACTGTCAATGCCAATCACGGAACACAAGGAACGGCAATTAATCGTCCGGACACCGTAAACAACAATGCCAATTTTAATCCTGCAGTAACTTTCTTGGTACCAAGCACGGCTCAATTCCTGAATACCGGGGCAACCGGTTTCCCTACAGCGGCTACGGCCCGGAGTGTTTTTTTTGTTGCTTCCTTCAATAACACGGCCACGGCAAACGCCTGGTTATGGGGTTATGGCGGAGCATCGGGAGCGGCTTGCAGAAAATACAACGTGGGAAAACTTTTGGCAAACAGTCAGCTTCTTGTTTCAGGCACTACGTGCCTGATGGATCCGGCAAATACTTTTTGGGCAGCAGTTGATTCTCCCAAATTAGGTTCTATAATTTTCAATGCAACCAACGGAACATTCTTCGATGCAGGAACAAATATTGGAACAGATGCCGATCCTGGTTTTAATACACAGGCGACCACTGGTATCATTGGAGCTTTCCATGCAAATACTGCCGAATACTGGAGGGGTACAATATCAGAGATCATTGTTTATCCCTCAGCTGTTACCGGAACAAATGCCGTTAAGATCGAAACTTATCTTGCCCTTAAATATGGCATTCATAAAGCAGGCAGTTATATTTCGTCCGGCGGACTTTCAATATGGGATGCCAGTATAAATGCACCTTTTCATAATGATGTGTTCGGGATCATGGTAGACGATGGCTCGGGTTTATCTCAATTGCAAAGCAACAGCATGAATACAGGAAGCGGTGATGGAACCGGGCAAACCGGGAAAGCGAATGTCGTTTTAAGCGCCAGCGCTTTGAATAATAATGAGTACATGCTTATTGGCCACAATACCGGTAATCTCGTCTTCGACAATAATAATTTGCCTGCTTCGATTGCCTCCACGCATGAACGAGTCAACAGGGTTTGGCTGGTTAACCGAAGCAGCACAATTCAACCTGCGTCTGTGACTGCATCGCTTAATTATAGTGGGCTGGCAATCGAAGATCCATCGATTCCCGATGCATTTAAGTTACTGGTTGATCTTGATGGGGACAACGACTTTTCTAACGCAGCCATCATTGATCCTGTATCCGTAAACACCGTAACTTCTGTTGTCACCTTTGACGTCCCGATAACCACGGCATTGAACAATGCACAAGTTTCTTTTGCAGCAAGCGCATCAGCACTTCCTGTTAAATTGAAATCGTTTGCCTATAACACAAGGGGCTGCAACGCCACCTTGAAGTGGACAAGCCTTATTGAAGAAAACCTGAAAAGCTACCAGGTAGAAGTAAATATCGATGGAGCCGGCTGGACGTTAGTAAAAGAAATATCTGCCGCTGCAAATAATTTGAATATCCAAAAGAGTTATAGCGCCGAAGTGACGCTACAGCCCGGTAAAAACAATTTGTTCCGTTTAAAAATGATAGATATTGGCGGAGCGTATGACTATTCGCCAATATTAAGGATACGGTGTGATGGAGCTAAGCCGGAAATCACGCTAATGCCCAACCCGGCCAGCAGCCGAATTACAATAAGTGGAATAGAACCCGGTGATATGATCCGGATCCATTCTATGAAAGGGGCATTTATAAAAAGTGTTGTTACCAGTGGCAATGTAGAAGAGTTTAATCTTACCTCGCTGCCATCGGGAAGTTATTCTGCTGAAGTGATCCGCAAGGAAAAAAGAATTTTTTCCAAAATGTTTATTAAAAACTGATGTAAGAATTTTAGCAAAAGTCCCGGAAGAACTCACTTCTTCCGGGACTTTTTTATTGAGAGCCTGCTAAGTTAATTATATGGGCTGGTGTTATCTTTAACCATAAGAAAATAAAAAGTCATGGATAAAATAAATTGTCTCACATTTTCATTGCTGTTGTTTTTGATCTCGTGTAATGAAAGCTCAGAAACTGTGGCAGACACTACGTCCCCCATTCAAGGAACATGGAAATTACTTACTGCAACCGTGATCGAGAAGGGGGACTCGATAATTACCGATTATACAAAAGACAGATCGTTTATTAAGATAATCAACGATTCGCATTTTGCTTTTTTACAGCACGGCGTGGATAAGGCAAAAGATTCATCATTTTCTGCCGGGGGAGGAAGTTATTTACTTAAAGGAAATAATTACACCGAACACCTGGAATATTGCAACGCAAGAGAATGGGAAGGACATGAGTTTACATTTACAGTAGCCTTAGTAGGCGATACGCTCATACAAAGCGGTGTCGAGAAGATAGAAAGTGCGGGCATCGATCGAATTAATACTGAAAAATATATCCGGCTCAGGAATTAATCGCCAGAAATTACTTACGCCCCAATACTTCTGCCATCACCATTTCATCAAGTGTTTCTTTTCTTGTTGCAGGATCAACAAAACTCTTTTTTAACCTTGTTATTTCATAGTCGGGAACAGCAAACGTCTTTCCAAAAACAAAACTCAGCGAGTCAATTTCTGCTTGTTGCGATCTTTCATAGATAAGCCAGAATTTTTTTTCGGTAAGATCTAATGAATCATTATATACCTGCCTGTTTGAGGCAGAATAAAAACTATATGTTGAGCTAAACGTGTTTTTCCAGAAATAGACATCTTGAGGGTTTGCAACCCCCGTGGTGATATCAGCCATCGGTTTACCTCCCTGGTATGTGAGCAACTGCGGATAGAAATTTGTATTCATCAAAAAGAAAAACAAACCAATACCAGCCACAGAAACGGTAATTGATTTTTGAATGTTTGAAAATGTTTTGCTTAATAAAAAATAAAAAACTATTGCAAGCAAAAGAATGAGACCCAAAAACACCAGGGTATTACGAATTGGGAAGGCCCACGCATTAACAAGGGCTGCAGTTGCAAGTAACAATATGGACGCAGATAATTGAATAATATAGAAGGCTTTTCTCCAGCGACCATTATTCCATTTCAAAACAAATAGA
Source organism: uncultured bacterium (assembly GCA_965652775.1). Taxonomy (GTDB): domain Bacteria; phylum Bacteroidota; class Bacteroidia; order Chitinophagales; family Chitinophagaceae; genus VBAS01. The sequence goes on along the minus strand of CBFGXP010000019.1, from coordinate 7,480 downwards.
TGTGCAACTATTAAAGCGGTAGCAGGCGTAAGGATCGGCAAATAATGCGGTAACTTGAAATTGGAAAAACTGATCAGGGCGGCCAACATCACAAATACACCTGTACTAAGCCATTCTTCTTTCCTGGAAAAGAAATTTTTCAAACGTATAATCAAAGCAACCAACGCAACAAAACACCAGGGGGCAAATGTCCAGAGAAATGTGTGCAGGAAAAAGAAATGATCTTCCTTGCCAACAGTACCAAATCTTTCGTGCCCTTTTATACGGTCAAAGCTATGGCTCCATAATATATATTTTACACCATTCACCCCTTTTATCCCCTGCGAGATCTTTTCTGGATGAAGATTAAACTGCAGGTAATAACAATAAACAACAGGGGAAATAAATACGGCAAAAAGAATAATGACGATCAACCAATGCCAGTCCAATAATAATTTCCAATCTTTTTTATACAAAATATAAAAGAAGATCCCGGCAACTGGTGTGACCAGGCCAACATGCCCTTTAGTGCAAAAACCAACAGCCAGGCCAAAGGCGGCACCCAGGAGATAAATAAATCTTTTATGATGAATGTAAGCAACCAATTGCCAGGTTGCAAAAGCAATAGCAGCCGTCAGGATCGCATCCATTCGCACATCACTATTGGCGAGAATGTAGCAGAAAGAAGATGCAGCAACCAGTGCGGCAAGCTTTCCCGTTTCATGATCATATAATTCTTTTCCTAAACGGAAAATGGAATAAGTGCCAAGAATGGTGAAAAGAAAAGAAGGAAGCCTGTAAGCAAAGGAGGTAACACCAAAAACATGATAGCTTAGTGCCGATGTCCAAAAAAGAAAATGCGGCTTGTCAATATAATCGCCGCGATGATCATAAAGCGTTACATAATCTCCTGTCAAATACATTCGTAATGCAATAACTGCATGATGGCCTGAGTCATTATCCATCAAAGGAATAAACAACCCGGCGATATATACCAGCCCAAGCAAGGAAAAAAGAACAAAGTATATACGATTTGATAGCAGCGGAGAAGTCAAATAAAAAATTTTTACAAAGTAAACAAACCAATTCCAGATTTATGGCCGGAAATGAAAATACCGGTTCATTAAGTAACTTGAACAAAATTTCAATCGATGAAAAAACTAGTCTTGCTTGCTGCCATCGTTTTATTTTATACTACCACAAAAGCAAACGTGTTTAACACAGATAGCATTCCTGCGGACGCTAAAGATGTTTCGTCGCCGGAAGCAATTGTGGCCGCAGTGTATGATGTGATCAGCGGGCCGGCGGGACAAAAAAGAAATTGGGAACGGATGCGTACGCTTTTTGTGCCCGATGCAAGAATGATCCCAATCCGCAAAAGTCCGACGGGCGAATTGACAAGAAGAGTGCTTACTGTAGAGGAGTATATAACCAGCTCCGGACCATTGCTGGAGAAAGATGGTTTTTTTGAAACTGAAATTGGCAGGCGCACAGAACAATTTGGAAACATCGTGCATGTATTCAGCACTTATGAAAGCAAAAGGGCCGTGACAGATGAAAAGCCATTTACGAGGGGCATTAATAGTTTTCAACTTTGGTATGATGGTAAACGCTGGTGGGTTATTACTATACTTTGGCAAAGTGAAAGCAAGGAGTTACCAATACCTGAAAAATATATTGGAACAAAGAATTAAAGTGAAGTTAAGAGCTCACTCACTTTATTTTTAATCAGATCTCTTACTTTATTGAATTCAGCTGGTTCCATATTTTTCGGATCAGGGATTTCCCAATCAATAAATTTTTTTGCAGGCATCCAGGGGCATGCATCACCGCAACCCATCGTTACCACCGCATCAAAAGGTGCAAACTGTTCAACTTCTTTTAAAGATTTGCTATCGTGTTTGCTCAGATCATAACCTAATTCTTTCATGGCGGCAATTGCTTTAGGATTGACAATCCCGGATGGTTTGGAACCTGCGCTGTAAGCATCCACGTTTTCGCCACCCAAGATTTTTGCAAAGGCCTGGCTCATTTGGGATCGATTGCTATTCTCTATACACACAAAAAGTAACTTTTTTTTCATTGGTTTAAATTTAAAACGACCCCGAAAAGTTCGGAGTCGTTTATTCCGATGTGTTAATCAACCAACCCACCACAACAACCGCTACCACATCCACATCCTGGATCTTTCATTTGTTTTTTCATGGCTTTACTTTTTAAGATTAGATAATTATGATACATGTTTTAAAATCCTTTTTGTTCTTTTACTTTTATAATTTCTTCTTTTGCAGCGGTAAAATCTTTTTTAAATTTTTCGTTCGATAATAACCTTTTTATCAATTGCCACGCCAATACCCGCCCGCTTTCAGAATCACTTGGGTAATGAACTCCAATAATTTCTCTTGAATGCGCCATATCATAAGCATCTTTTAAAAAAAACGAGCTGAATTCTGGCAACAGCTCCGAATACAAATATGCATTTACATAAGAATTAGTCGCATGTCCGCTTGGATAAGCCGCCCAATTTGTTTCTTCAAGATTTTGCAATTTAGGTTCCAGTTTATAAGGACGGATCCTGATAAAATAATTTTTATATTTCCATATAAGATATTCCGCATCTTTCCAAACATTAGCGGCGAGGGCGGCAGTTAATGGCAATGAATCAGCGTTGAACCAGGTGGCGATGCTTCTGCCGACATGAAAAAGATTGCGCTGAAATTTTTTGTAGTCTTTATCTCCTGGTTGTATAGAAGTTCTGTAATAAACTCCGGCATAGAACATAGAAGCTCTCACATCCTCTTCGCTTCTTTGTTGCTGCAACTGTAAAAGATAGTCCAGCTCTGCGCGGGTTTGTTTCGAGCTGTTTGCCGGGAAATCAGGGATGAAAAATTTTTCTGTTTGACCCAAATAATATGGAGTTCTCTTTCTTCCATTACCAATTAATTCGCCTGGTTGACAGGTAGCCGGATCACATTTTGATTCGGGGGCTTTAGTTTTTTCGGCCGAAGGACCCCCGCTTCTTTCAATATGATCCACTTTTGTTTCACCAGTTGCCAGTTTAAAATGAAGTGTATCGTATGATTCCAGTCCTTTAATTGGCGCAGCGCTATAGGCAGAAAGTTTTTTGTAATGGCCCCATGCGGGTGGAACCCGTTTGCTGTCTTGTGAAACGACTATCAGCGTTGTACATAATAACAGTTGTAAAAAGATTATTTTTTTCATGGTTAATTTTTTAAGCTATAAAAAATTTCAACTCAAAGGATTTTTTCATAAGCTCCGGCTTTAGCAACACGCACTACCGGGATCGCAGCATTTTCTTTCATCTTTTGATGGCTTATCGGCGTAGACCGTAAGGCTGGCAATTCTGACATTACTTTTTTTGTATTCGATGAGCTCCTCCTCCCTTAAGTATTGCGATAGAATCGCCTCTGGAATCACAATTGTTTTATCTTTTTGTATAGTAATGTTTGTAAAGCCGGCTTCTTCAATAATGCCGAGGTATTCGTTCTTCTGAATTGCACCTGACACACATCCTGCATATAACTCTGCTATTTCTTTCCATTTTGCAGGGATTTCCCCTTCAACGACAATATCAGATATTGAAAAATGCCCACCAGCTTTTAGTATTCTGTAGATCTCGCTGAACACTTTATGTTTATTGGGGACAAGATTTAATACACAGTTGCTAACTACCACGTCGGCCTTGTTGCTAACGAGTGGCATGTTGTCAATATCACCGTGACGAAACTCAACATTTTTATAGTCAAGTTTAGCAGCATTATTTTTTGCCAGTTCGATCATTTTTTCTGTGATATCAATACCAATTACACGTCCCTGTTCTCCAACAATCCGCCTGGCAATAAAGGCATCATTGCCTGCGCCGCTTCCGAGATCCACAACCGTATCGCCGGAATTTATTTTTGCAAATTCCGTGGGTAAGCCGCAGCCGAGGCCGAGGTCTGCATCAGGATTGTAACCTTCAAGACCGGCATACTCATCGGACATTATGCTATAGACATCACCACAGCCAGTGGCACCACAACAAGAGCTTGCATTTTGAGTTTTTGATTGAACGGCAATCTGTGCGTACTTTTCTTTTACCAGCTCTTTGATTTCTGTTTCATTTTTCATGACCATATTTTTTTTATTAATGAATTATTATCGGCCTTGTAAACTTTATTAACAGGTGACCAGGCATCAACTGCTTTCGCGGAAGATTTTTCTGTCCATACTTCGTGCTCGATATTTCCGGGAACCAGGATACAATCGCCTTTTGATAATTTATACATAGCACCGTTTGATTTGAAAAACAATTCCCCTTCGAGTACATATGTTATTTGTTCACTGTCATGTTTATGATTTGGAAATTTCGTGTTGGCAGGAACATCAAACCATGTAAATTGAACATTCGTTCCTTCCATAGACCAGAATACAGATCCGGTAGAAGGGTCAATGTTATTATTATCTAAATCTTGCTTACCAGTTCTATATGTGATCTTATCATTCATAAAAAAATCTTAGCAGCACTTGGCATTTGTTGTTTTAAGTTTTTCAAATAAAAAGCCGAATTCATTATTAAATTTTTCAAATGCTTTCCAATTGATGCAATAACAACTGCGGGGCCCGTCGATCGTTCCATCGATTAACCCGGCATTCTTTAATTCTTTCAAATGCTGGCTTACGGTGCTTTGGGCCAAAGGCAGCACATCTACCAGTTCACCACAGATACATTCATTCTTCTGCGCCAGCATTTTTAAGATTGCGATCCTTGCAGGATGACTCAGGGCTTTTGCAAATGCCGCCAGGTCTTGTTCTTTTTGAGAGAATTCTTCTTTCTTATGTATTGCCATTTCTTTAATCGTTTTTATACGATGAATGAGTTCAAACAAAAAGACGGAGTGCCGTCTAAAATCTTATATCGCAAATATACGATAAGATAAATGAGACTACCAAAAATTTTTTCAGAAATTTTTATTCGTCAGGTAGCTGGCTTCTTTTGAACAAGGAAATAATAATTCCGCTGATAATGATACATGCTATTCCCGCCCAGCTCATAAGATCGGGAAATGCATCGCCGAGTAACATTCCAATAAAAACTGAGTAAATAATATTAGAATATCCAAACACGGAAACGATCCCTGCTTTATCAGCACCATAGGCTTTTGTTACACAATACTGGCCAAATAAGGCAGCAATACCCATAAACAAAATGTAAAACCATTCTATTCCTGCGGGCCATTTCCAATTAATAATAAATAGACCATCAGCACGAATGCCCGATGTATAATGAATCAACAGGGAAACAGATGGCAACACGACTCCCGCAACCAAAAAGGATAAAACAATGACTCTCGATTCATAATATGCAGCCAGCCTTCCGAGCGTCAAATAGGCGATGGCAGAGATGATCCCCGACATTAAACCGGTAGCATGATAGTACCATGGATAATGCATAACAGGTTTATAAATAAGCAGCATTCCGGCGAAGCCTAGTAAGACTGCTAATAAAACCCTTCGACCATGATATTCTCCAAAAAATAAGAACGAGAAGATCGCGATGAATAATGCTGACGTAAGGTTATAGCTCATAGCCGTACCAAGTGGAAGATGCAGAATACAATATAATAAAGTATATAAAGCAAGAGCCCCCATCAAGCCACGGAAAGCAAGTCTTAAGAGTTTGCCGCCTTCTTGCTTTGGTGGTCTTATCAGTAAACCAGGAACAAGAAATATCAATCCTATCGCATTGCGGTAAAACACAAGCTGGCCCGCCGTAAAACTTTCTTTCAGCGCTTTTGCTGCTCCGCCCATTAAAGAGAATCCTAATGCTGCCAACAGCATAAAAACAATTCCCTTGTATCGAACATCACGGATCATGAAATTTTTGACAATCGATTCACTGCTTCTTCCAGCGTTTCATTTTTCTTTGAAAAACAAAAGCGAATTACCTTATTGTCAGTCCCGGATTTATAAAACACAGAAACAGGAATTGTTGCCACTCCAAACTCCTTTGTAATCCGGATCGCAAAATCCCTGTCTGCTTCATCGCTTATGCGATTATACCTTGCACAGATAAAATAGCTACCGCTGCTGTTAAGCATATCAAACTTTGTAGATCGCATCAGCTCGATAAAATGATCTCTTTTTTGTTGCATAATTCCACTAAGCGATAGGTAGGCTTCTTTATTTTTTAGAAACCCGGCCAAAGCAACCTGTGATGGAGTGTGACAACAAAAACAATTGAACTGATGAACTTTCCTGAACTCGATCATAGCTGCAGCAGAGGAAATACAATAACCCAGCTTCCATCCCGTACAGTTATAAGTTTTGCCAAATGAAAAACAAACAAAACTTCTCTCCAGCAGCTCCGGATAACGTAAGATAGATTGATGAGGAATATTATCAAAGATCAGGTGCTCATATACCTCATCACTTACAATAAAAATATTTGTTTCTTTAACTATGTCTCTTAATTGGTTAATGTCATCTTCCATCAGCACCGCACCTGTTGGATTATGCGGGCTGTTCACCATGATGACCTTTGTTTTCGACGAAACCTTTCTTCTTACTTCATTCCAATCTATTTTGTATCCTGGGAATTTCAGATCGATAAGCACAGGAACCGCTCCATTGATCTCAACATTGGGAATATAGCTGTCATATGCGGGTTCAAATATGATCACCTCATCACCTGGTTGCAACACCGTTGTCAACGCAGTATAAATTGCATAGGTACCTCCGGGAGTGATAGTGATCTGCGAATCGGCAGAAATTTTTGTATTATATAAGTACCCGATCTTCTCTGCAATTGATTCCCGTAATGGCAGATAGCCCTGCATCGGTACATATTGATTCCATCCTTTTTGCATCACCTCGCTTACTTTGTTCATCAGGTCTTCATTCATTTGATAATCCGGGAAACCCTGGCCAAGGTTGATCGCATTGTGTTGATTTGCCAGGCCACTCATTACTGTAAAGATGGTGGTGCCAACATGGGGAAGTTTAGATTTAATAGCGGGAGTACTCATCCGGCGAAGTTATTCACTGGTAACAGCAGTTGCTTCAATCTCTATCAAATATTCAGGAGCGATCAGGCCTTTTATTTCGATCATGCTTGTACATGGCTTGATATCCCTAAAAAATTCACCATGGGCTTTTCCATATTCTTCCCAGCGGGAAATATCGGTTACAAACATTCTCGTTCTTACAACATCTTTTAAAGATGCCCCGGCTTTTACCAAAACCGTTTCAATTTTCTGGAGAATAAATTTTGTTTGCTCGTAAGCATTATTGCCTCCAACAAGATTGCTATTATCATCTGCCGCTACAGTACCTGTTACTTCAATCGTGTTGCCGATCTTCACTGCCCGGCTATAGCCAACAATATCTTCCCATTTTGCTCCTGAGGAATAATTTGTTCGTTTCATTCGTTTTAGTTTATGTGAACAAAAGTAATCTTCCTTCTCTCAAATTTATCCCATTCACAAATTGTAAATTCGCA
>CBFGXP010000018.1:0-30884 GCA_965652775.1 uncultured bacterium | reverse complement strand
ACCCTATGAAAACTGGTTTAAAGGTATAATAATTTTTTAATTACGGCAAAGTAATTATGTGGGGTATTCCATTAATAGTTGCCAGGGCTTTGTTATCACAGTCCCCATGACCGTAGTTTATGGTTGCGACCCAGGGCGAATTAGTTGCGAGATTTTGTCTTATAATTCTTATAACGCCTTTTACTAACCAGCGACAGCTGAATTTCTTAATCAATGGTTCAGCTGTTTCAGATCTCCAGGCTATAAGGAGATTACCCCTTTTTACCTTTCCATTCGAACCCCCTTCAATTTTGTAGATATCATCAAGATGTATGAATGGCGTACACATACCTTCCGCCTGGACTATAGTTCTTATACTGTTCCATTCTACATAGTTTCCATTGGGTTTTGTAAGTTTTGCATTTTCGACGGCTACTTTCCACTTATGTGTCATACAGTTGGTTGAAGTAATGTCACTCTGATTGGTGATAATATGAGTTCCCTCGACTTTAATGCTGTCAACTGCATAATTCTCGAAAGTGGTTGTGGCTTTAGCGCCTGGCACCATCAGGCGATTTGTATATTCAGTTATTATTTTTCCCGAACGGCTTCTTCCGTCACGACCCGTGCAGCCGGTACCAAAATCCATCACTACTTTTACCGGGAATACACTGGTTGTACTTAGATGCGTGATGGTAACATCCGGGCAAGCAGTCAAACGGGCCGTTCCGCCAATCGTCCCGGCATTCATTCTGCCAAATACCCCGGTGCCCCCAAATGCAACATCCGCATTCACTCCCATTACGTTGTCAAATACTTCGTTGAAAATATCATCAGATTCGGCATCTGCCTCAGATGATGCTTGTGATGCAAATTCTTCCTGCGTGGTATCGGCACTTGTTTCTTTTTTACATGATCCAAATAATAAAATTGAAGCAAGAACCAGCGCAGCAAAACGGGTAGGATTTAAAATCAGTTTCATAATATTGATTTTGTAGGTTTACAGATAACGAGTCTGTGACGGGAAATATTGAACTTCGTTTAAGGCTTTGTTAAGAAATTTTGAGAGCCTTTGTCTTTGAAAACCAATGTAAAACTATGATAATTGATACCCATAGTCATATTTACCTCCCCGAATTTGATAGCGACCGGGCGGCCATGCTTAAGAGGGCTGAAAATGAAGGAGTTGGGCGTATCTTAATGCCTGCCATTGATAATCAAACTCATTCCATAATGTTCAAAACTGAAGAGGATTTTTCCGGTAAATGCCTCTCGATGATGGGGCTTCATCCTTGTTCGGTAAACCTGGGGTATAAAGAAGAGATTGAGATTATACGGGGACATCTTGCAGAACGACGATTTGTAGCCATAGGGGAGACGGGACTTGATTTTTATTGGGATAAGACTTTCACCAGGGAACAATATGAATCATTCCAGGTCCACATTGACCTGGCGATCCAGTATGACGTACCAATTGTTATCCATTCCCGCAATTCGATTGATGAGTGCATTAAAGTAATAAGCCAAAATCAGAAAGGAAGAATGAAGGGGGTTTTCCATTGTTTTTCCGGAAATATTGAACAGGCAAAACAAATCATTCAACTTGGATTTTATCTGGGAATAGGGGGGGTAATCACCTTTAAAAATTCCGGGCTGGATAAAGTAATGCTTGATGTTGATCTAAAGAATGTGATCCTGGAAACGGATGCTCCTTATTTGGCGCCGGTTCCATTCAGGGGTAAAAGAAATGAATGCAGCTACCTGAAGTATGTCGTTGAAAAATTAGAGGAAATAAAGAAAGTTTCAAAAGACGAGATAGAGAATATCACAACTAAGAATGCAAAACAATTATTCAGCATCTAAGACATGAACTGTATTTTTGCCGCCCCGGAGACCTGCTCGAGTGGTTGAAGAGGCACGCCTGGAAAGTGTGTATACGGGAAACCGTATCGAGGGTTCGAATCCCTCGGTCTCCGCTTATCTTTCAGTTCATTTGTTGTTCAGGGATAATTCGCTCTATTTCTCCTTTCTTTATCGGATTATTTTTCCAGTCAGCATCATATTTTACAAACCAGGATATCCAAATACTGCGTGATATGCGCATCAACCATGGTTGCGAAACAACCAGAATGATTGCGTTAGCAATCAACCAATAAAAAAAACGATTATCGTGCACCGACATTCCGATCAACACAAACCACGCAATAAAAGTAGCCACGCTTATTGCGACTCCAAGTGCATAGCTAACATAACCGGTACCATAATAAAAACCAGGTTCTTTTTCGGTGGGTTGTCCGCACACAGGACAGAGTACATGCATAGCCATATTTTTTTTAAGACTGATGCTGGTCTTATTTCTAAAAAGCTTGCCTTCTCTGCAGCGTGGGCAACGGCAACTTAACACGGATGATAAGTAGCCCCGCCTGGTTTTATTGGGCATTATTAGGTGAGATGAATTGAGTTATTATTTTTTGCAAAGAAACAGCTGGCACAACACCCGACTGTCTCCATAATATTTTTCCTTTTTGAAAAAGTATAAGCGTAGGCACACCTGTTACATTATAGAAAGATGAAGCGGCCGGGCTTTGATCGATATCCACTTTTATTATTCTTATTTCATTACCCATCCTGTCGCGTAGTTCTTCTAAAATTGGTTTCATGAGTTTGCAGGGTTGACACCATTCGGCAGAAAAATCAACTAGTACAGGTGTCTCACCCTGGATCACGTCGTTAAAGGTTTCCGTCTTATTTGTTGTCGGACCCATCTTTTTTGGTTTTAAAAATGCTTAGAAATAAACCGCCCATTACCGCACCATAAGCTGTGCTGTTATGCCATTGTGAAGTGATCATGCAATTTCCGCTATTGCACCCAACGAGTTTCCAATAAATAAAACCACCAACAGCTCCCAATACAATGCCGGTAAATAGTAGTTTGTTTTGAAAAAGAAGGTTCTTCATTGAGCAAAGGTCTGCAAAAGCATTGGAATGATGAGTGATAAATGTTACGAAATTCAGACGGAGCCTTTTAATATTTTATGCCAGTAAAGCCATGGTAGAACATATTTTTTCAAAAGCCACATGCTTCGTCTTGGTTTCGCCTGGTCAAATGGAAATGTCTCCATCACCTTATTATCGTATCCGAATTCTGCAAGCACCAATTTACCATACCCAACGGTCAGCGGACAGCTTCCATAACCTGAATATTTTTCTGTCATTGAATGGCGTTCGATCAAAGCAATAAGATTTTTTACCAGTACTGGGACTTGTTTCCTTACTGCAGCACCTGTTTTGGCATTTGGGGTGTTGGTAACATCGCCTAACGAAAATATGTTTTGAAATTTTGTATGCTGTAATGTGTATTTATTTACATCAACCCATCCTTTTGCATCTACCAGTGGACTTTGGCGAATAAAATCCGGAGCACTTTGCGGAGGTGTTACATGGATCATATCAAATTTCCTCGTTATAGTAGTGCCACTTGTATCATTCATCAGTTTAAAAGTGGCCTCCTTTTTGTCCCCATCTATCGCAATAAGGTCATATTTAAAATGCAGCCTGATGCCATACTTATCCACTATTTTTTGTAATGACGCTGCATACTTCTTTATACCAAACAGCATACTGCCCCCGGAAATAAACTCTAAGGTGACATCTTTTAAAATGCCTTTTCGTCTTAGGTAATCGGCAGTCATGTACATTACCTTTTGTGGAGCACCGCCGCATTTTGTTGGTGTGGATGGCGCTGTAAAAAAAATGGTATCACCGGGCTTAATATTCTTCAAGCATTCGTATGTGTAAGGTGCATACTGGTATGAGTAATTACTTGTAACAGCATTTTTGCCGATCGTTTCTTGTAACCCTTTTACATCGCGCCAGTTAAGTTGTATGCCAGGTGCGACGACCAGGTAATCGTAAGTGTAGCTGTTTCCCTGGGCAGTTATAACTGCATTATTTTGTGGTTCAAAAAAGGCGGCCGCTTCTTTGATCCATTTGACATTCCTGGGCATCACTGACTCTTCATTTCGAATTGTCCTTTTGATATCAAAAACCCCTGCGCCAACGAGTGTCCATGCTGGTTGATAATAGTGTTTTTCCGAGGGCTCTATGATGGCTATATGAAGATCTTTTTTCCTTCGTAATAACTGTGCGGCAGTTGAAATGCCTGCGTTTCCGCCTCCAATTATTAATATTTGGAAATGTGTCATGTTGTGCAAATTTGTACAAAACTAAATTTATAGCGGAGACTATCCAGTGATTCAGGTCACGATTGGGTATGATTTTGAATCATTTAGTCACCTAAATATTGCCGTTACCCATCCGTCTGTCTGGAGATCAGTTCATAGATGCCGTTGGTGCAATTTTAACACCACGGATAAGCATGTTTCTTTCACTTTAGGAATTTTCATTGCTTGTTGACAGACCGAAAACCCCTAAATTTTTACCGGCGGCAAGCTTCTTATATCTCCTCCAACCGGTGAATGAGCTGTTTTTGCCATGAGTAGAGGCTTTCCATAAAACACTACTTCAATTTTGAATCCGGTTGGCAGCAACTATACTGTTTATCCATCGAATTACTCGCTATGTCTCGCGGTTATCCGGAAGTAAGGCCAAAGATTAATTGTAGGTTTTGTTTAAGCCAATAGCGGGATTATTACGACCTATAATATCGCACCGGCCAGAACTATTCGTTTCATAACCAAAAGTGTTATGGAAATTCACGAAGAAAAATGAAAAATTGGGTCGGCCAAAACACAGTATCATTTTTTTTTGTAGCTTTTCACGCTCTTTCTCTTAAATCATTAAAACTTTTTTATGAATACCAACGAATCTAAAGAAGGAACTAACCGCAGAAATTTTTTGGGGACACTTGCTACAGGTGCAGCTGCTGTTGGTTTGACAACCATTGCCCCATCATTAAATGCTTTTGCCGGAGAAGCTCATTTTGATCATAAGGTGTATGGTGATCCGGAGGAAATATTTAAAAAGATTACAGGTAAACATCGTATCGTTTTTGATTCACCACATCCGCATGAAATTTATCCTTTTGCTTGGCCAAGAGTATTCCTGCTTACTAATGAAGCCACCGGCTCACCCAATAAGGATTGCAGCGTCATGGTTGTGTTAAGACATTCATCAATTGGATATGCGATGGATGATAAAGTGTGGGCAAAATATAATTTAGGTAAAGTGTTTGAAGCAAATGATCCGGAAACAAAAGCACCTGCAACACGTAATCCTTTCTGGAAGCCTAAAGCAGGAGCTTATAAAGTACCTGGTATCGGGGAAATACTGATCGGTGTGAATCAGCTACAGGAAAATGGTGTGTTATTTGTTGTCTGTGCTGCTGCCATAAATGTTTACAGCGCAATGATCGCCCAATCAATGAACTTAAAACATGAAGATGTAAAGAAAGATCTTACGGATGCTCTTCTTCCCGGCATTCAGCCGGTACCGTCTGGAGTGTGGGCATTAGGTCGTGCACAGGAAAAAGGATGCGGTTATATCTTTGCAGGGTAAGAACTCAAGCAATTTTTTTTAATGCCCCGATTTAATCGGGGCGTTTTTATTTGAACTCATAACCAACACCGGCCAGCTGGGTGAGTAAATTCTGCGGAGCATCAGTTGCTGTACACCGGCCCTCAATTTTTGGAGCAATAGGCGAGAATTCTTTCAAATATTCTTCAATGACATTATGAAGTGTAAAGCCTGATCTTGTTGGAGCTTTTACACCATCCACCCTGCAAAGTGTTGTATCGGGATCACCTTCTCTTTCGCATGCTACAAATTTGTATTCTTTCTTATGATCTATTGAGGTACCATCTATTTTTATCCAATTCACTCTTTTGCCCATTTCTTTATTTATTGTAAAATTTACTTCCATGCCTTTAAATCGAATTACCCAACCGCCAAACCGGTTTGCAGGATCTTTGGCAAAAGCATTCTCAAGTTCTTTTTCCATCCAATCCCACAGCTGTCGGCCGGTAGCCATTCCCATTTTCGCTTCACTATCAACGGGCAACATGTTCCATAAAAAATCTTTTGTGATATCTGCCAATCCTGTTTTTGGATCGGGTACAAGCGGTGGACAAAAACGAAAACCATTACTCAATGCAATGTCAGGTTTGAATTTCCACATCAATGCGTCAGTTATAAAATTATCCATAGGCGTTTCGATCACATAATACCTTACAAGCGGGCTTCTGGTTTTTCCGACGACTTTATTCAATTCTTTCTCAAATGGCTCTTTGGTTTTTTTAACCAGCATTTTCATTTCTTCATCTTCTTTATATCGCAAAGGATCTACATCCAGTAACTGGTAATTCTGTTCTTTTATTTTTCCATCTTCAATCACGATATCCAATTTCGAAATGAAAGAACCAAAGGCGCCGGGTTCAGTTACTTTCGTGTATTTTCCCTCAATTGGTTTCCTTATTCTTTCATGTGTGTCGGCGCCAAGGATATAATCTACCCCTTTCACCTCCGCCATATTTGCCAACCCAACTTGCTGAGCCAGCCCCATGTGAGTCAATAGAAAAACCATTTCACATTTTTCATATTCCCTGAGCAGGCGGATATATTTCATTACATTTCTTTCAGGGGGTGTAAAACGAATTCCATCGCTATATGCCGGTGATTGTCTTTTGGGGGTCAGTGGATCATTATACCCAATAAAACCTATTTTGATCCCGGCAATATGTTTAATAAAATAGGGAGGAAAAATCAATTCATCATGCAGTTCATCTTTTGTATCATGAAACATATTGGCGCAAACTTTTACACCATCATAAGCAAACATATCCTTCATCATCATTTCTTTTCCATATACCACTTCCCAGTTGCCAGGCAACATAATGTCATAACCAATGTTATTCATCAATGGAATGATGGCCCTGCCTTCAGTAAGTGCTGCAATTCCACTGCCCTGGAAACAATCACCACCATCTATCACTAGCGTATTCATTGGATTTTTTTTTCGCAATTCATTGACCATTGTCTTTAATGTCGCGAACCCGCCTCTTTTTTTATAAACAGGCTTCCCATTTTCAATAAAGAATTCATCGTGAATATCAAGCTGGGAATGAATATCTGCCGTATGAAGTAAAGTAAGCAATTGCGCTTTTCCATTTTGCAATACCTTGCTTTTTTCCAATGATATTGCCCTGTAATCCGATTCCCCGGTTTGTAACGTTGATGCTGCAAGCGGACTAATCAATCCACCACCAATGCCGATACCTAATCCTAGTTTACCAGCGGTTTTAAAAAATTCTCTTCTGCTGTTTTGAGAAATTTCAATATGAAGTTTTTTTTCAGCTTCACTTAATTGTTGGCAACTAACACAGCTGCAGTTTACATGCAGGCTAGCTTTTTCATCCATTAGCTTCTGATTAAGTTTTATTTTTTCTGTTTTTTCCTGGCCTCAATAATAGGCTGAAAAGGGCCATACTTATGTTGTTCTTCATTAAAGCCATCAGCAAAAGGACCAAACGGATGATCAACTGGTTTTTTAGAAATATCCGGCCAGTCTTCTTTAAAGATCCTGGAAGGGCGTGGTTGCGAATTGACAAAAGCAGCAACATCCCATGCTTCCTCGTCTGTTAATTGCGGATTATGATATTGTACCTCGCCAAAAGGCATATTGTTTTTTACATAGCCCGCAAATCTGGAGAGCCGATATAAACCAGCCGCAGTGTTATAACTGCTGTCTCCCCATAACGGCGGATATTCATACAAGCCATCAGCTTTTTTCTGTCCATGGCCATCAGCGCCGTGGCATCGTTGGCATTTACTTGCATATACAACCTGTCCTTTTTGGGGATCAGCAGCACGATCGAGATATGGAATATTCATAATACCGGTTCCTTTTGGTGCTCGACCTTTTGGAATACCCTCACCCAGCCAATTCATATATGCAATGATCGATCGCATCTCTTTGCTGTTACTGTCAATCGCTTTATCAGCATTTAAGCTTCTTTCCATGCAATCAGAAATTCTTTTTACAATAGTTTCCAAACCGCCGCTTCTTGCTCTGAATTGCGGATACATTGATGCAACGGCCCCGTAATTATTTCCCCACGGCACTGTACCACCATTCAAATGACAATTCTGACAATTCATTCCATTGGTGATTTGCGCAACAGTTCCCTTTGGCCCCAGATAGTAAGAAGTATTTGCGATTAATTCATGTCCATATCTTGCCAATGAATCGCTTTCAGGAATATGGTATTTGTTCCATCCAACCCATAAACGTGTGCTATCAAACTGCGCGTTATTTGCAACGCCATAAGCGTTGCTACTGTCGCATGCATAAATAACCAATGCAAAACAAGCTGAAATAAAAACTGTTTTAAAACAATCTGGTTTCATCTCAATTTTAATTACATCAATGCGGCAACTTCTCTCTTAAATAACCATACACCCAGGTACCGATGATAGCGCTAAATAAAGTTACGATGATTACTGTAGCCCCTGTTCCTATTTGTGCAAACAATGGTCCGGGGCAAGCGCCGGTCAAAGCCCAGCCAAATCCAAAAAGTAAACCGCCGTATATCTGTCCTTTATTAAATTTTTTTGGCTCAAAATGGATCGGTTCACCATCGATGGATCTTATTCTGAATTTCTTTATAATAAAAACACTGATAATACCCACCACAATGGCGGAACCAATAACACCAAACATGTGAAAACTTTGCAAACGAAACATTTCCTGTATGCGAAACCATGAAATAACTTCTGATTTTATCAGAATGATCCCAAATAAAATTCCCGCAAAAGTGAATTTTAGATTTGACAAAAGTGGCTTGTCCAGTTCTGAACTATTGACACAGATGGCATTCTGCGATCGTATTTCAAAGTCAGTATTCAATTCGGTTGCCTTGAATGTTTTTATGTCTGTATTCATTTTGTATTCAAAAAATATGTTCTATTAAAGTTTAAGAATAAGGGGAAGAACAACGTTTGCAAAAAAGAAACCACCGATCATAAAACAACAAGTGGCGATCAATGAAGGTAATTGAAGATTACTTATCCCCATAATGGCATGGCCACTTGTGCAACCGCCGGCATAGCGGGTGCCAAAACCAACAAGAAAACCTCCACCAACCATAAGTATCAGCCCTTTTATTGATAATAAACCTTTCCAGTTAAAAAGATCTTTTGGAACCAGGCCTTCTCTATTTGTAACACCATAGCCCGCTAATTCTGATGCGAGTTTCGGGTCAATGACAACGGGATCCGGATTTAATAATAAGAATGCTGTTATTATCCCGCCTAATAAAATACCTCCGACAAAAAAAAGATTCCATATTTCTTTTTTCCAGTCATATTTAAAAAATGGAATATTCATTGGCACACAGGCTGCGCATATATGCCGCAATGAAGAAGAGACTCCAAAAGACTTATTTCCGAGTATAAGTAATACCGGGACAGTAAGACCAATCAAAGGTCCTGCGACATACCATGGCCAGGGTTGTTTTATCCATTCAATAAAATTCATGACGTTTATCTTTATTTCATTTGCAAAGGTAATTCTAACTCAAGTTATAATTGTGACTGTAGTCACCGTCAAAAATTTCAGCTCATTATAAGCTTAAATTGAGATTTTAGTCTGGCTTTTTTAATTCGCCTTTCCATTCAGTAATTCCACCTTTAAGGTGATGTACTTTTTTAAAACCCTTATCTTTCATCATCACCAAAGCCTTACCGGAGCGACGACCACTTTTACAATAGAGCAGGAAATTTTTGTTTTTATCAAGAGCGGAAATAGTATGTAGAAAAGCGATACTATCGAGAACATCATAATTGACCGCATTGCCGATATACCCAGATTCATATTCTTCAAGAGTTCTTACATCGATGATCACTGTATTCTTCTTTTTCATTATTCGCTCAAACTTTTTATGTTGAACGGATAAACCGCTGGTGTCTTGTGCTGATGCAAGGCTGATGGAGCATACCCCGGCGATCAAAAGCGAACAAATTATTTTTAATCTCATCTCAGTTCAGTGTTATTTTTTGTAAGTCGAAAATACTACCACCATCATAAACGTTAGTGATACCGGCTTGTTGAAGTATATTTACTGCAGCACCACTTCTGTTTCCACTACGGCAATATAAAATAACCGGACTATTCAATTTTTTGAACTCATCGATTCTTGCAGGAATTTCAGTCAATGGAATATTCACTGCATTCTTAACGTGCCCCTCATCATATTCCCAGGCATCCCTGACATCAACAACAACTGTCTCTTCTTTTTTTAATATTTCGTTTATGTTTTTCATTTTTTTGATCTTTTTTGAAAGAACCGGGACATCACTGTTCCGGCAGCCACGAACCAAAACTATCACAACATTGTTGTCGGGTATACATAGTCTGTCACGTTAAACTTACCACTCTCTTTCATTGACTTGAAACCGCCCATTATGTCAACCAACTTATCATAACCCCTTGCACGAAGTATGGACGCAAATACCATACTGCGATACCCGCCTGCACAATGCACATAGTAAGTTTTATTCTTATCTATCTGCGACATATTATCATTGATATAATCAAGTGGTATATTTTCTGCATTCGCGATATGCTCGCTGTCGTATTCGCTTTTCTTCCTTACATCAATCAGATTCACTTTTTCTTTATTCATAACACCAGCTAATTCGTCAGCAGTGATTGAAGCAATATGATCAACTTCCCTGCCTGCATTTTTCCAGGCATCAAATCCACCTTTCAGAAAGCCGATTGTATGATCATAGCCTACACGGCTGAGGCGGATAATTACTTCTTCTTCTCTTCCCGGTTCACATACAAGCAATATCGGTTGTTTAATATCAGGGATCATGGCGCCAACCCATGGGGCAAATTGTCCATCCACACCAATATTAATTGAATTAGGAATAAACCCTTTTGCAAAAGCCTGTGCATCTCTTGTATCAAGTATGATGGCACCGGTTTCGTTCGCTGCTGTTTCAAATGCGGCGGGGCTCATTTCATGCAGGCCCCTTTGCAATACTTCATCAAGGCTATCATAGCCTTTAATATTCATCAACACATTCAACGGAAAATATTTTGGAGGAGCGGTAAGACCCGTTAAGACTTCTTTAATGAATTGTTCTTTTGATAGGCCCGGCCGTAATGCATAATTAGTTGCTTTCTGATGACCGAGCGTATCTGTGGTTTCTTTGCTCATGTTTTTACCGCAAGCACTGCCTGCACCATGTGCAGGATAGACGATGATGTCATCAGCCAGCGGCATTATCTTATTTTGTAATGAATCATATAAATGTGCGGCAAGTTTTTCCTGAGTTAATTCGGCGACTACTTTCTGCGCCAAATCGGGACGTCCGACATCACCAATAAAAAGGGTGTCGCCGGAAAATAGTCCGATCTCTTTTCCTTTTTCATCTTTCAGTAAAAAGCAACTGCTTTCCATGGTATGGCCGGGTGTATGAAGTACTTTGAGAGTGGCGTCACCAATTTTAAATTCTTGTCCATCATTTGCGGTGATAGCTTCGAATGCCGGCTTTGCAGTGGGGCCATACACAATCCTTGCGCCCGTCTTTTTTGCAAGATCGAGATGGCCGGAAACAAAGTCTGCATGAAAATGCGTTTCAAAGACCCATTTAATTTTTGCATGGTTTCTTTCTGCTTTTTGAATATAAGGTTCTACTTCACGCAGGGGATCGATGATAGCGGCTTCGCCATTGCTTTCAATATAGTAGGCGCCCTGTGCAAGACAACCAGTATAGATCTGTTCTACTCTCATATTTAAATAATTTAAGGTGTAAAGTTGGAGTTGTTTCGAGAGTTTGTCTATGACTTTTGTCACATTGGCTGTCTCAGAAAAAGTTCTTTAACAATTATGTAAATGCCCATTACCAGTACAAACCATCCGAACCATTTTTTCAGACGTTCGCCAGCGATTTTTTTATTAATTGCATTTCCTATAAAAATTCCAATGATTGCCGCCAGGGTAACGATTAATAATAATTTCCAGTCCATGTTATAATGGGAAAGGTCGCCGGTAAAGCCAATAAGTGACTTGGCTGCTATGATAAGAAGAGAAGTTCCCACTGCCAGTTTCATCGGCAGTTTGCTAAAAAATATGAGGGCAGGGATAATAAGAAATCCACCGCCAGCTCCAACAAGACCGGTCAATATTCCAACCACCGTGCCTTCAAGTATAATTATTGGATAATTAAATCGTTGTACCCGCGGTCCATCATTTTCTTTTTCCCCGTTCTTTATCATCGAGTAAGATGCCGCTACCATTAAGACTGCGAACAAAACCATGATCAATACGGGTTTTGTAATTTCAAAATTTCCAGCATTGAAAATATGCTGCGGGATCAATGGCACCAGAAATTTTCTAGTAACAAAAACTGCAATGATGGAGGGTATGCCAAAAATGATTGCCGTTCTTAAATTAACCAATCCATGTCTGTATTTGGGAACAGCGCCAACCAGACTGGTTGTGCCCACGATAAAAAGTGAATAAGCTGTGGCAATGACCGGCTCGACATGCAAAAGATAAACAAGAACCGGAACTGTTAGGATGGATCCGCCACCACCGATAAGACCTAAAGCGATTCCAATAACAACCGAAGCTATATAACCAGCTATTTCCATTTACAAAAAATTCAGACGCAAAATTGAACACTTATAAACCGCCTCCCTGTGATTTAAATCACAAATTGATAAGCTCAATTGAATTACGGTTCAGCCTTAATTGTCCAAGCTGTTCCATTTTTTTCAATAAGCGACTGATCACCTCTCTTGATGAATTCAGGTCATCAGCAATTTCCTGGTGAGTTAGATTCACGATCTTTTTTTGTGTATCCGCCTGATATCGCTTAAGATAAAACTCCAGCCGTTCATCCATATTTCTGAAAGCAATATTGTCAATGACCGCGAGCATTTCATCGAAGCGTTTGCGATATGTTTGAATAACAAAATGTGACCAACTCTTATATTTGCTCATCAATTCATCCATCAGCTGTACCGGCAGCAATAATACTTCTGTATCTTCAATTGCTTTAGCGGTTATCTCACTAGTTTGCGATTGTAATGCGCAAATCAATGATACAGCGCAAGCTTCACCAGAGCCCAGGTAGTAGATCAAAAATTCGCCACCTTCATCATTTTGCCGGTAGATTTTAATTCTTCCGCTTAATACCAGTACAGTTGATTTGATATACTGCCCTGTCCGGACAATGACCTCACCCGCATGATATTTTCTTTCCACAACATTTTTATCCAGGATCTCTATGAGTGCTGGCTCAAACTGCGGGAATAATTTCTTCCAATCCATTTTTTAAAATTAAGATTCTAAAACTTTTTCCATTTGCATGCTGCGACTTCCTTTTACAAGTATATAACTGTTTTGAAAATTTTGTTGATTGAACCATTCTTTTGCTTTCAAAGAATTTTCAAATGAAAGAAACGAATGCGGCAGTTTTAAAAAATCACCACCGACAAGGACAACTTGCTTCCAGGAATGTTTTTTAATAAGGTTAATTATTTCATTATGTTCCTGCAAGCTTTCTTTTCCCAATTCTGCCATTGCACCCAGCAACATGATCTTATTCTCTACATTTTTGCTCGCAAAATTTTCAATAGCTGATTTCATGCTGCTGGGATTTGCATTATAGGCATCTAAAATAATTTTATTGGAGTTTTTTTCGATCAGCTGTGAACGACTATTGGAAGGAGTATAACTTTCAATGGCAGATTTTATTTTGCTTTCCTGCACTTCAAAAAATTTACCAACCGTTACTGCAGCAAGTACATTGGGCAAATTGTAGTCGCCAACCAATTGTGTGGAAATGATCTTATCATCCAGTCCCTGGCTGATCTCAACCTGCAGGAAAGGATCACTTCGAAAAACTTTTCCGATCACGTGATCATTTTCTTCCGTACCATATTTTATGATACCACTAATTCCTTTGCTCATTTCCCGGAGGTAATCATAATCCCACATAACAAAAGCAAATCCATGTGTTAATGTGCGCAGGTAATCAAACAATTCGCCTTTGCCTTTTCTTACTCCTTCTATACTTCCAAAACCCTCCAGATGTGCTTTACCGCAATTAGTTATCAAACCATGTGTAGGCAGCGAAATCCGGCAATAGGAGGCTATTTCACCCAGGTGATTTGCGCCCATTTCGATTACCGCCATTTCGGCATCATTTCTGATTTTCAGAATTGTCAGTGGTACGCCAATATGATTATTCAGATTGCCTTCAGTAGTATGAGTTTTAAATGAAGAGGATAGAACGGCATGGATCAATTCTTTTGTGGTTGTTTTCCCATTGCTACCTGTAATTGCAATAAAAGGGATATTGAGTTGTTTGCGATGATGAAGAGCTAGTTCCTGCAAAGCCGTTAGTACATCAGTAACTAAAAAAGTCTTTCCTGGTATTTCAAACTCTTTTTCATCAATCACCACGTGAGCAGCGCCATCTTGTATTGCTTGTTTTGCAAAAGAATTACCGTTGAAATTAGGGCCCTTCAACGCAAAAAAAATATCGCCTGCCTTTAGTTTTCTTGTGTCAGTTTGTACAGAAGGGTGCTCCTGATAAATTTTATAAAGCTCTTCGATCATGATAAGCAAATGTAAAGGCATAAATTAAAAACCCCGCCATTGATGACGGGGCTTTTAAAATTATGAAGCGGAAAAAACTTAACGTTTTTGGCGGCGGCTCTTCCACCAGTTTCCGGTTTTTCTTTTATTACCCTCTGTGCTACCCATGCGGGTCATAGCACAACGGAAACCAACTGTTGCACTTGCCTGATCTTCTTCCATGAAACGACGGGCACCAGGGCTAAGCCAATAAGCATAGTCTGCCCAGCTACCACCTTTATAAACCCGGGATTTATCACTTATAAGGGTTGTGATACCATATCCATAATTTGATTGCGATAATGAGTCACCATCAACAAAGTCAATAACATTACCACGCTGATAGTTTCTGCGCATCATGCTTTCTTTATCTGTAACGTCAGTATATTTTATTCTACCCATGCTATCTCTTGCAAAACGGGTAGTCGGATCACCAGAAGTAGAATCTACGACCAGCATCTTTTTATATGCGTTACCACGATAAGAAGCAACATCGTCAGCATCGAGCAAAGTAAGAGGTCTGTATACGTCCGCTACCCACTCACTTACGTTACCCGCCATATTATATAAACCAAAGCCATTTGGATAGAACGCTTTTACATCTGCTGTATAAATGGCATCGTCATTCAAACCACCAGCAACACCTGCATAGTCACCATTACCTCTTTTAAAGTTTGCAAGGAACTGACCCTGCCAGCTTCCATGACGTGTATCTCTCATGCCATTAGGATTATGGCTCCATGGATAAATTTGTTTATTCATCGTCAACTCCTCTCCACGTTTTCCTTCTTTAGCGCTGGGTCTTGGGTTCTGATTGATATAACCTAATGCAGCATATTCCCACTCAGCTTCCGTTGGTAAACGATAATCAGGCTGAAGAATTCCATCTTCCATTGTTACCTGCATCCGCGGTGTTCCCTGTGCAGTTTTTAACGTACTCTTTTTACCAGTTTTACCCGGAACCGTTTGGTAAAAACCTAACAAATATGACTTAGTTGTAAAATTATCTTCACCTTGTTGTGCCTGCAAGCCTTGCTTGGAAGCCAACCCCTGATTAATAAGTTGCCCCTCATTCACCCGGTCGCTTCTCCATAAGCAAAAATCGTAAGCTTGTTTCCAGCTAACACCTACAACAGGATAATTGTTGAAACTTGGATGGCGCAAATAGTATTCAACCAGTGGCTCATTATACGCCAACTCGCTACGCCAAACAAGAGTATCTGGCATCGCGGCTTCATTGATCGCCTGATAAGCAGGATCATTTGCCGGGTCAAAAACACGAGCAAGCCAATACAAATATTCACGATAATGAACGTTGGCTACTTCGGTCTTATCAATATAGAACGAAGGAACAGTTACACGACGGGGGATATTGTTAAAATCACCCATGACGTCTTCATCAGTTTGACCCATGGTGAAGGTACCGCCCTGGACAAACACGAGACCAGGCCCGGTTGCCTGCTCTTTTTCTTTGGATACCTGGTATCCACCCATGTTTTTGTCATTGTAATTCCAGCCGGTAACATCCGACTTATCGTACTTCTTTTTGCCAAATAAGCCCTTGCCTTTGCAAGATGCTATCAGAACGGCACAGGACAACAGGATAATTAAGTTTTTCAGTTTCATAGTTTTTTGTATAAACCTTTGAATTGGAATAAATTTAACGCCGGTTGAGATAAAAATATTGCACCTTAAGAAGATTTTATCTGCCGTAGTTGCGAATATAGGCAGATTATAATGATTTTATTAAGCAGAAATACTTTTCCGGGGCTCGTTAAAGTCCACGCATTTTTTAACAAACTGATGAGGATATTTACAACGATAATCATATTTTTTTCGTGCTTAACTGTAATGAATGTCAGTGCTCAACGCCTATATAAACCCAATTCGATATTGAGCACCGGGGTCTGGAGTAAAATAGTCATAAAGGATGCAGGTATTTATAAGATAGATGCTGCTTTTTTGACAACACTTGGGTTTAATGTCGCCGGCATATCATCAAATGCGATAAGGTTGTTTGGAAATGGCGGGAATATGCTTAGCGAAGCAAATGCAGATAAACCGATAGATGACCTTGCCGAAAATGCAATTTTAATGGTTGATGGCGGCGATGGGCTTTTTAACGGGAGTGACTACTTCCTGTTTTATGCACCCGGGCCGGACAGGTGGTTTAAAGATTCATTAAACAAAAGATTTGTCCATCAAAAAAACCTGTATTCTGATTCTGCTTATTACTTTATTACAATTAATGGTGTCGGGAAAAGAATCGCTTCTTTACAAATCAATACACCGCCGACATCGACGATTAATTCATTTAATGAAAGAATTTTTCATGAACTTGATTCGGTGAATCTCTTGTCAAGCGGAAAAGAATGGCTGGGCGAGGAATTTGCAGATGCACCGGGTAAAACACTTTCCAAATCGTTTTCAGTTAGCATACCAAATCTTGTTACAACCACACCTGCAACATTGATCTCAAATTGTGTAGCCAGATCAATCAACGTGGGCAGTCGTTTTGATGTGCGGATTAATAATCAACCAGCTCAGCAAATCAGTATTCCATCAACAGGACCGGGTCTATACGATCCCTTTGCTCACCAATCACAACAAGTATCAGATATTCTATTGCCCCAGGAATCTTTGCAGATAAATTATACTTATGTGACTGGTGGATTTAATTCCCAAGGCTGGTTAAATTTTTTTGAGATCCATGCAAGACGAAACCTTGTTTTAGGGGCTATCGGTCAATTATCATTTCGTGACTGGAACAGTGTTGGAAATAATATTGGTGAGTTTGTAGTAAGCAATGCAACAAGTAATACTCAAGTCTGGGAGATCTCAGATCCTTTGACGCCAGTAAGAATGCAGGGAAATCTATTGGCTAATGAATTTCGGTTTGTAAACGATGCAGGTAGATTAAAAGAATATATTGCCTTTAACGCTGGCAGTGCAATGTTGCCAATAAATGCAGGTCGGATACAAAACCAGGACCTTCATGATATTCAACAGGCAGACTATTTAATTATCACACAGAATTTATTGCTTTCGCAAGCCGAACGACTAGCTGCTTTTCACCGGCAAAAAAATAATTTGAACGTAGCTGTGGTGACAACCGATAAAATCTATAACGAGTTTTCTTCCGGTATTCCTGATCCCGTTGCGGTCCGTGATTTTGTAAAAATGTATTTTGATAAAAATGCAGGTATTCCGGCTAACCGTCCCAAATATCTCTTACTTTTTGGTGATGCTTCTTTCGATTACAAAAACCGGGTTATAAACAATACAAACGTTGTTCCGGGTTACCAAAGTAAAATTTTTCTTGACCCTTTAAGTACCTATACAAGTGATGATTTCTTTGGTTTTCTGGATGACAATGAAGACATCAATTCAGGGTTAGTCATAAACCTTCTTGATATTGGTATTGGCAGAATACCAGCAAAAAATGCAGAGGAAGCAAAGAATTATGTTGATAAAGTAATTGCATATTACAGTAAGGAAAGTTTTGGTGCATGGCGAAATCATATTTCTTTTATTGCTGATGATGAAGATAACAACCTGCATTTCCAGGACGCCGAATTGATAACGGCAACCGTCTCTGCAAATCCTGTTTTCAATATTCAGAAAATTTACCTGGATGCGTTTCAGCAGGAGAGTGGGTCGGCCGGTAGCAGGTACCCCACCGTTAATGAAACCATTAATAATAAAATTGCGAGTGGCACATTGGTGTTCAATTTTATTGGCCACGGTGGCGCCGCAAGACTTGCTGAAGAAGTAATACTTGATCAGCCGATGATAAATGGATGGAGCAATGCTAACCGGCTGCCTTTGTTTGTAACAGCTACTTGTGATTTTGCGCCTTATGATAATCCTTTCATCAGCTCTCTTGGAGAAAATATTCTACTTAGACCAAAAACGGGGGGAATTGCATTGATGACAACAACACGACTTGTATTTTCATTCAGCAACCGGATCATGAATAATAATTACATGCAATTTGCAACCCAACCTGATGCAAATGGAAAATACAAGAGCCTTGGGGAAGCTGTAAGGGCTGCAAAAAATCATACCTATCAAACATCGGGAGATATAATCAATAACCGAAAGTTTACCCTGCTTGGCGATCCGGCATTGACACTTGCATTTCCACAGTTTAAAATAAAAACAACCAAATTAAATTCCGTAGACCCTTTACTACAAACTGATACGCTCTCCGCCGGCGAGAAAGTTATAATCGAAGGCGAATTGACTGATAACAATGGGTCGGTCCTTTCATCATTAAACGGAACACTTTACCCGGTCGTTTTTGATAAACCGCAACACCTTATGACGAAAGCAAATGACCCCGGCAGTCAGCAAGCATCTTTTCAACAACAGTTAAGTATTTTATTTAAAGGCAAAGCTTCTGTGAGCAATGGAAAATTCAGCTTTTCATTTAAAGTTCCCAAGGACATCAACTATCAACATGGACAAGGAAAGATAAGTTACTATGCAGAAAATGGAGCAATCGATGGAAGTGATAACTTCAATGGTTTTGTGGTGGGCGGCTCATCCAATACACTTGACAATGACAAAGAAGGACCGGAAATAAAAGCATGGCTGAACGACGAAAATTTTGTGAATGGGAGCATTGTTAACCAAAGACCAACATTGATTCTAAAATTAAATGATTCCTCAGGTATCAATACTTCTGGTACCGGCATTGGACATGACATTACAGCAGTGCTGGATAATAATATTAATCAAACATTCAATTTGAATAATTATTATGAGGCGGACCTCGATAAGTATGGACAAGGCTATGCTAAGTTTCAACTGCCGCAGTTGGAGGCGGGTAATCACACACTTCGGATAAAAGCATGGGATGTGCTGAATAACTCTTCAGAATACATACTTGATTTTTCTGTTGTTAATGATGAAGATCTTGTTCTTGATCATGTTCTCAACTATCCTAACCCGTTTACAACCAAAACACAATTCTGGTTTGAGCATAATAAGCCGGGCCAGGATCTGTTTGTACAAATCCATATTTTTTCACTTGCCGGCAAAGTGGTAAAGCGGATAGAAAAAACAATAAACACCTTTGGAAACCGTTCTACAGAAGTCGATTGGGATGGCCGGGATGATTTTGGTGATAAAATTGGCAGAGGTGTTTATATATATCGTCTTAAAGTCTTTTGTAACGGTTCTAAACCCCGAACTGTCATTGAAAAGCTCGTGATTTTGTAGCCAGTTTTAAAGTCGACTACCCGGACAAAAAATAGTACTTTCGAGCCCTGATTTTTAAAAATCTTCTATATTTACAAATAACATAAACTCTTACTAATGAGACCAACTGCATTTAAGCTGACTGCTGCTATCCTTATCCTGATCGGCTTTATTGAAACCACTAAAGCCCAGAGCACAGATCCAATTAATGTCGTTACAACTGCCGTTCCCTTTTTACGTATTTCACCTGATGCCCGTACAGCTGGTATGGGTGATCTTGGAGTTGCTACTTCACCAGACGCAAATGCATCATTCTGGAACCTTGCAAAAGTTCCTTTTAATATAAATGAAGGTGGTATTTCAGCATCCTATACTCCATGGTTAAAGGATATCCTTAATGATGTTTATCTGGCTGCAATTGCAGGTTATTATAAATTCGATGATCAGCAGGCTATATCCGGCTCATTACGTTATTTCAGCCTGGGAAACATCCAGTTTACTGATAACCTCGGTAATGACTTGAATACATTTCGTCCCCGTGAATTTGGTGTCGATGTTGGATATTCACGCAAGCTTTCTGAAAAATCTGGTATCGGTGTAGGTTTGAAATATATCTATTCAAACCTTGCTGAAGGACCTGCGGCTGGAAATAATTATAAGGCAGCAAGCGCTGTTGCCGGTGATCTGGCCTGGTTTTATAACGGTCATAACGAGCTGGGGCAAGGTTGGGCGTTTGGTGCAGTACTAAGCAATCTTGGTTCTAAAATCTCATACACAGATAACGCTGATCAGAAAGACTATATTCCTGCAAATCTTGGTCTTGGTACTACTTATACAAGAAAATTTAATGAGCAAAACCTGATTACGTTTGGTGTTGACGTTAATAAATTACTCGTACCTACGCCGCCGTCTGATCCTGCAACACCTCAACAGCTTACCGACTATCGCAGCAAAAGCGTAATCAGTAGTTGGTTCAGTTCATTTGGTGACGCACCTGGGGGGTTTAGCGAGGAAATGAAGGAGTTCCAGATTTCAGTGGGTGCTGAGTACTGGTACAATAACCAGTTTGCACTTCGTTCAGGTTACTTCCATGAGGACAAGACAAAAGGTAACCGTAGATATTTTACGATGGGCGTGGGAATTAAATACCAAAGTTTTGGTCTTGACTTCTCTTATCTCCTTCCTTCAGGAAGTGGTGTTGATCGTAATCCGTTATCAAATACATTGCGTTTCTCATTGCATTTTAATTTCGATGGTTCTGGTGCGGGAACATCAACTGGTAACTAAAACATGATAAAATAATTTATATTGACGTCTCGCTTCATGCGGGACGTCTTTTTTTATATTTGAATTAAATAGAAAGGTAAATGTCTTATCGTATTGGCAGCGGAGTAGATTTTCACCAATTACAAAAGGGAAGAGACCTATGGATCGGTGGCGTTAATATTCCTTTTAAAAAGGGTGCAGAAGGTCATAGTGACGCAGATGTACTGCTTCATGCTATTTGCGATGCATTACTTGGAGCTCTTGCATTAGGAGATATTGGAATTCATTTTCCTAATACATCAGGTGAGTTTAAGAATATTAAAAGCTCAATCTTATTGCAACGCACAATGGATCTAATTAAAAAAGAAAATTATACTGTTGTAAATATTGACAGCACAATTTGCTTACAGGAACCTAAAATAAAAGAGTACACTTCCGGAATGAGAACAATTATTGCAGGCATTACCGGTGTTTCAGAAAATGATGTGTCAATTAAAGCGACGACAACGGAAATGATGGGATTTATTGGAAAAGGAAAGGGAATAATGGCCTATGCAACTGTGTTGTTGAAGAAAGATTAACTACCTGTTTGTAATACTAATCTCATCCTGTGCTGATGAAACTTTATCTTTGCACGAATGCAGCCTGTACAAATAAAGATCGTTAATACATCGGATAATCCTTTGCCACATTATGCGACAAAGGGATCATCAGGTATGGACATCAGGGCGTCGTTAAATATTCCGGTAACACTCCGGCCACTTGAAAGAGCGTTGATACCGACAGGATTATTTATTGAAATACCATATGGCTACGAAGTGCAAATTAGACCAAGAAGTGGACTGGCGATCAAACAAGGGATCACTTGCCTGAATACGCCAGGTACGATCGATTCTGATTATCGTGGAGAAATCAAAATCATACTGATCAACCTTTCTGCTGAAGAACAGGTCATTAATTCGGGTGACAGGATAGCGCAAATGATAATTCAAAAAGTAGAGATGGCAGAATTTGAGCAAGTGGAAATTTTAAATGAAACAGAAAGAGCCGATGGTGGTTTTGGCCATACAGGTAAACATTAAGATGATTCGATTCTTATTAATATTAGTCATAGTAGCATTAGCAGTTTCATCCTGTCGTTCTACCCGGAAAATTCAATCGGCTATTTCTACCAAAAAAGATTCAGTGGAATTGAAGGCACCAACTTCTGATCCGCATGAAGACTCTATCAGGTTGATAAAAGATGCCTATCAGCGGCTTCTGGCAAACAAAATTCAGTTTGAGACGTTCTCTGCAAAAATTAATACCGACTACGAGGGCGGCGACGGGAAAAAATATGATGTGAATGTTTTTATACGGATGAAAAAGGACAGCCTGATCTGGATATCCGTAAATGGTGCATTGGGAATAGAGGGTATGAGGGTTTTGATCGATAAAGATTCTGTGCGGATTTTGAATAAACTTGACAAAGAATACCAGGTGCGATCACTGGAATACTTGCAGGAAGTGGCAGCGCTTCCACTGGATCTGCGTACAGTGCAGGAATTGATAATCGGTAACCCTGTTTTTCTTGATAGCAACCTTGTTTCTTATTCTATTGAAGGCAATAATATCTCGCTTTTAAGCGAAGGACGATGGTTTAAGCACCTGATCTCAATGAATAACAATGACCACCTTGTGCTTCATAGTAAATTAGATGATGTTGATGTACTACGGAGCAGAACCTGTTTTATAAATTATTCTGATTATGAAACAGACAAGGGCGTTAAATTTTCGACTGATCGCACCATATCAGTAACTGAAAAGACCAAACTTGATGTAAAGCTTAATTTTAAGCAATATGAATTTAATGAAACGTTAAGTTACCCTTTTTCAGTGCCGAAAAACTATAAAAGAAAATATTAAATAAAATTTAATTAACAGCTTTTCGTTTTAAATTGATCCTGACCCTTATTGATTTACCACTTTTCGTAAGAACGAAATTTAAAACACAAGGTAACCATGAAAAGAAGAATCTATTTTTTGCTAACCGCTACTTTTTTTTCAACCTTTCTTTTCGCGCAACAGCCCGAAGATAAAGCTCAACTGGAAAGGGAAAGACTGGAAATTCAAAAAGAATTAAAGGAGATACAAGGTGAGTATAATAAAGTCAAAGGCCAGAAAAAACAGATCGTAGGTCAATACAACCTTATTGATAGAAAAATAAAATTGCAGAATAAATACATCAGCAATATCAGTAAGGAGCTTCGTATGATCGATGACGATATTTACCTGAGCAACATAGAAATTTACCGGCTTTCAAAATTACTTGATACACTAAAGGCTCAATATACCCGTAGTGTTGTGTATGCATATAAGAACCGCAGTAACTATGATTTCCTGAATTTTATTTTTTCCGCTAATAGTTTTAACGATGCTGTAAAGCGGGTTTCTTATCTAAAAACTTACCGGGCTTACAGGGAGCAGCAGGTAAATACTATCAAAGAAACGCAGCGGTTGATCGCCAGGCGGAAGGAAGAACAGCTTAATAAAAAAAGACAGAAGGATAATGCGCTGCAAAACCAAACCGAACAGGCAAAAGCATTAGAGGGACAGAAAAAGGAAAAAGATGTTGTGTTATCACAATTAAAATCACAGGAAAAGGACCTGGAAAAGCAAATAGCTGCAAAGAAGAAAAAAGACAGGGACCTGAAAAATGCAATTGATGCTCTCGTAAGAAGGATCATCGATGAGGAAAAGAAAAAAGCGGCTGCCGAAGCATTAAAAAACAAACCCGTTATTACAAATCCTGTTCCTTCAAACCCCAATGTAACTACAAAGCCTGCAGCTGCGAAGACTGAAAGTTTTCTTGAATTAAATGCAGAAGATAAAGCATTGGGAGCAAGTTTCGAAAGCAGCAGGGCCAGACTACCATGGCCTGTCGACCAGGGATATGTTTGTATACATTTCGGCTATTACCAAATTGAGGGAACAAAATTAAAAGATAACAGTCCGGGCATTACCATTTGTACACCGCAGGCAGGGTTAAATGTAAAATCAGTTTTTGATGGAGAGGTTAAAGCTGTTTTCAATATTGGAGATACTAAGTCAGTCATGATCCAGCACGGAAAATATTTTACAGTCTACAGCAATCTTGGTTCCGTAAATACGTCAAAAGGAGCAATGGTAAAAACGGGACAGGTTATTGGTAAAGTTGGCGAAGATGAGGCCGATGGTGAAGGTGGAAAACTGGATTTCCTTTTGATGATCGAATCTAAGAATGTAAATCCTGAACAGTGGTTGCGTAAATAATTCTCTTAGCCGTTGTCAACCTATAAAAAAGTCATCCGCCGCGGCGGATGGCTTTTTACTTATAAAAATTTCTCATACAAATTTTCATATAATGGGATAATATTACTAATGTCATATTTCATTGCATGTTTTGCCGCTCTTTCTTTAAACTGTTTCAGTACAGTATTATCACGCAAAATCTTAATCGCTTGTTGTCCCATTGCTTTTACGTCACCAATATCCCCCATATAGCCGGTCTCACCGGGAATATTTATTTCTTTTAAACCGCCGGCGTTAGTTGTTACTACCGGTACACCCGCAGCCATTGCTTCCAATGCGGCTAATCCAAAACTTTCATATTCTGATGGGAGTAAGAACAGGTCAGCGATAGCCAGGATATCTTCCATTTGTTCCTGCTTTCCTACAAAACGTATCTCATCAAATAAATTTAATTCACGACAAAGATCTTCTGCGGCGGGTCTTTCAGGTCCATCGCCCACGAGCATCAGCCGGCTGGGTATTTTCTCGTTTACTTCTTTAAATATCTTAATTACATCAGGTATGCGTTTCAGCTTTCGGAAATTTGAAGCATGCATGATTACCCTTTCTCCATTAGGCGCAATCATTTTTTTAAACGCATCGATCGGCTTGCGGTTAAACCGGCTTACATCGACAAAATTTTTAATTACTTCAATTTCTTTTTCAATTTTGAAATGCTTGTAAGTTTCGTCACGTAAATTATCCGACACAGCTGTTATCGCATCACTTTCATTGATAGAAAATGTAACTACCGGGGCATACGTTTTATCTCTGCCCACCAAAGTGATATCCGTTCCGTGTAAGGTTGTAATGACCGGAATATGCTTTCCTTCTTTTTTCAAGATTTGTTTTGCCATGTAAGCGGCAGAAGCATGTGGTATAGCATAATGTACATGCAACAGGTCGAGATTGTTGTTTTTAATAACATCCACCATTGTGCTCGCTAAAGCTGTTTCATAAGGTGGGTAATCAAACAACGGGTAGGTGGGAACCTGCACCTCATGATACCATATATTAGGAGTAAAGGCACCCAGCCGCACCGGTTGCTGGTAAGTAATAAAATGTACCTGGTGGCCTTTTTGTGCTAATGCTTTTCCGAGTTCAGTTGCCAGTACACCGGAACCTCCAAATGTGGGATAACAAACAATTCCTATCCGCATAGTTTTAGTGATCGTCATAAGTGCCCGAAGGTAAATACTTAAATTTATCTGTTGTTGCCGCCTATATCAATAATTTGTTACAAAACCTCGCTTTCCTTACTTTCAACCCTTCAACAGAAATGATCTACCACATGAAAAAAATTATATTTACGAGTGCTGCATTTTTATTTTCCGTAGTTGTTTTCGGCCAGGCGGAAGATTCATTAATGATCAAGAAAATATCGGATGAAATACTTCTTAATGGAAAGGCATATGACAATCTCCGCCATTTGACAAAGAAAATTGGGGGCCGCCTTGCCGGTTCACCACAAATGACGATGGCAGAGCAATGGGGAGAAAAACTAATGAAGGAAAGCGGTGCTAATAAAGTGACAATGCAGCCCTGTATAGTTCCGCATTGGATTAGGGGTGGCGAGGACAAAGCAAGAACAATAAATGGCAACAGAAAGCTGGATGTAGTTGCATTAGGCAATTCAATGGGAAGTGGAAAAAAAGGAGTGAAGGCGGAAGTGCTGCTGGTAAATTCATTTGATGAGCTGGAAAAGAAAAAAGATGAAGTGAAGGACAAAATCGTTTTTTATAATTATAAATTCAATCCCACATATATTCAAACTTTTCGTTCTTACGGGGAAGCTTCACAGTATCGGGGCAGCGGACCCAGTCGCGCAGCAAAATATGGGGCAAAAGCAGTGATCGTAAGAAGCATGAGTCATAGTACGGATAATAATCCGCATACCGGTGCGACAAGGTATGCGGACACATTGCCAAAAATTCCAGCTGTCGCAATTGGTTTGCGTGATGCAGATTGGTTAAGCGAACAACTGAAAAAAGGCAAGCTAAGTGTTGAGATCATCACTAATGGTCAATTCCTTGACAGCACTACTGGTCATAATGTTATTGGTGAATTGACAGGTGCGGAATTTCCGAACGAAATAATAACCGTGGGCGGTCATCTGGATAGTTGGGACAATTGCGAAGGTGCTCATGATGATGGCGCAGGCTGCGTACAAACAATTGAAATACTAAGAGCATTTAAAGCCGTAGGTTACAAACCAAAGAGAACAATTCGTTTTGTTTTATTTGCTAATGAAGAAAATGGATTGCGGGGCGGAAATAAGTATGCCGATGAAGCAAAAACAAAGAACGAGAAACACCTTTTTGCGTTAGAGAGCGACGCTGGTGGTTTTACACCAAGGGCATTTGGGTTTACGATGAGTGATGAACAATTTCAAAAAGTGATTCAATGGAAATCCTTGATCGCACCGTATGGTTGCAGCGAGTTCAACCGCGGGGGAGGCGGCGCTGATATCGGCCCTCTTAGAAGAGCCTTCCCAACTACAGCATTAGCTGGGTTATCCCCGGACTCACAACGATATTTTGATATCCATCATGCGAGAAATGATGTTTTTGAGAATGTAAACAAAAGAGAACTTGAATTGGGTGCAATAAATATGGCAGCATTGATTTATTTGATTGATAAATATGGGTTGTAAAAAAATTACTAAGCCCGCTTTTAAATTACTATTAGGCTACTCTTGCGTTGAGGTTCAGTTCATCATTGAGAAAGTGAGTCGCGTTTAGCCTGATTTTGTCGAAGGGTCTCAGTCTTCCATGTTCGGTAATCCTACTGGGCTAATTTATTTATCGCCGCATTTACTGTAGCAAAAGGAAATGATTCAA
Organism: uncultured bacterium; assembly: GCA_965652775.1. Lineage (GTDB taxonomy): Bacteria > Bacteroidota > Bacteroidia > Chitinophagales > Chitinophagaceae > VBAS01. The sequence goes on along the minus strand of CBFGXP010000018.1, from coordinate 3,670 downwards.
CAACTTTTTGCATCTGCTTTTTTATTTCAGCTGTACAAAGATTTCCAACTGAGCCCTCATGTGTATGATGAACTGAAACTTCATATTTAAAATTACCGCCTTCAATATCCATCCCCACTTTTTTATAGGCATCTCTGAAGGGCATTCCTGAATTCACCAGTTTATTTACTTCCTCCACGCTAAACAAGTATTTATATTTTTCATCAGCAAGAATATCTTTTTTGATCTCAATATTGTTTAGCATCAAGCCGGCTATTTCAATGCAATTCTTTAAGGTCTTAAATGCCGGGAATAAGTGTTCTTTTAGTAATTGCAGATCACGATGATAACCTGATGGAAGATTTGTTGTCATCATCATAATTTCATTGGGCAATGCTTTAATACGATTGCAATGACTGCGGATCAATTCAAATACATCAGGGTTTTTTTTATGCGGCATAATGCTGCTACCGGTGGTGAGTTCTGCAGGAAAAGAAATAAAACCGAAATTCTGGTTCAGGTATAAACAAGCATCCATACTGAGCTTGCCCAGCGTATCAGCCACGTTAGCTATGGATTGTGCGACAATTCTTTCAGCCTTTCCTCTTCCCATTTGAGCATATACTACATTATAATTCAAATCGTCAAATCCAAGAAGTTTAGTTGTTAATGTCCGGTTGATTGGGAATGATGAACCATAACCAGCAGCAGAACCTAAGGGATTCTTATTTACAACATCATAAGCCGATTTCAATGTGATCATATCGTCTACCAGGCTTTCGGCATAAGCGCCAAACCATAAACCAAATGATGAAGGCATTGCTAATTGGAGATGTGTATAGCCAGGCAGTAAATAGTCTTTATATTTTTCACTCTGCGTTTGCAACAGGTCAAAGAATGGTACAATTGTTTTCACCAGGTCTTCTAACTCACTTCTTAAAAATAATTTTATGTCTACCAACACCTGGTCATTGCGGCTGCGGGCAGCATGTATTTTCTTACCAGTGTCACCAAGAATTTGTGTAAGTAATAACTCAACTTGTGAATGAATATCTTCCACATCATCCTGTAATTTGAATTCGCCTTTTTCTATTTGCTGATAAATATTTTTAAGCGCTTGCTGAAGCTGCGATAGTTCATTTTTTGTAAGCAAACCAACTGATTCCAGCATTTGAATATGTGCTAAAGAACCCAGCACATCAAAAGCAGCAAGGTACATATCCATTTCACGGTCTTTGCCGACTGTGAATGTTTCTACTTCCTTTAATGATGTTTTATCTTTTTGCCACAACTTCATAGCAGTTGATTTAAAAGCTGAATATACAACTCAATTCCTTCTTTGATTTCATCAATATAAATATACTCATCTGCTGTATGACTTCTTGCACTGTCACCCGGTCCAATTTTTAGCGCAGGAAAATGCATCAATGCTTTATCTGAAGTTGTCGGAGATCCATAATAGCTTCTTCCTATTTTTGAACCTGCTTTTACTATAGGATGATCCAAACTAATTGCACTTGATCTCAATCTTGTACTTCTTGGTTTTATTTCACTTTGAACATTTGATCTTATGATCTCCAGCATTTCTTCGAAAGTATATAACTCATTGACTCTGCAATCAACAACATATTTGCATTGAGCGGGAACTACATTGTGCGCTTTATTGTCTGTTTCAATAACCGTTACGCTCATTTTTACCGGACCTAACAGGTCAGAAACCTTATCAAATTTGTATGAACTGAACCACTCAATATCTTTTATTGCTTTGCAAATAGCGTTATCTCCTTCTTCCCTTGCAGCATGCCCGGCTCTTCCGGTTGCTATACAATCCAATACCATCAAACCTTTTTCGGCAACTGCCATTTGCATTTGGGTTGGCTCACCAACAATTCCAAAATCAATTTTGCCCAAAAGTGGTAACAATGATTCAATTCCATTATGCCCCGAGATCTCTTCTTCTGCAGTTGCAGCAAGTATAATATTATATTTCAGATTCTCTTTTTCGTAGTAGTAAAGAAATGTGGCGATTAAAGAAACAAGGCTCCCGCCTGCATCGTTACTTCCAAGTCCAAATAATTTTTCATCTTTTTCAATGGCAGAAAAGGGATCAAGGGTATATCCTTTATTTGGTTTTACGGTATCATGATGAGAATTCAATAAGATCGTAGGCTTTTTAGCATCGAAATATTTATTTGCAGCCCAAATATTATAGAGGTATTGTTCTGTTTTTACTCCATGCGTAACAAGAAAGTTTTTAATGACTGCAGAACTGTTGTCTTCTTCTTTACTGAAGGATGGGGTAGAGACCAGTTGTTTTAACAGAGCAATCGCATTCGCCTGTAATATGGAAACATCTTTAGTCATTGTTTATTGTTGTTCCTGCTGTCCCTTTCATTAATTTATCCAATTCCTCTGCCTTTCCGATGATGACTTTATTCACGCCACTTTTCAAGGCTGCAAATGCATTATCAAGCTTAGGTATCATCCCCGCAAATATTTTCTCTTTTGCTTTCAATTCTTTGTAATAAGCAGGATTTATGCTTTTGATAACTGTGCTCTCATCATCAGCATCCATCAACACGCCACTTTTTTCAAAGGAATAAATGAGCTTCACTTCATATTCACTGCTCATTGCTTTTGCAATTTCCTGTGCAATGGTGTCGGCATTCGTGTTAAGTAACTGTCCCTGCTGGTCATGCGTGATCGGTGAAAATACCAGTGAAAGATTCTGATCAAGTAGGTTCCTGAGCAAAGGAGTATTAATAGCATCAACATCGCCTACAAATCCATAGTCAATCACAGGATGTTTTCTTTTATGGGCAAGTATGCTATCACCATCAACACCGCTTAGCCCGATTGCATTGCAATGATAACTCTGTAAGTGTGAAACGATGTTTTTATTTACATAGCCAGCATAAACCATTGTGACGATCTTCAACGTTTCAGCGTCTGTTATCCGCCTTCCATCAATTAGCTTTTGTTCTATTCCCATTTTTTCAGACAGCCTGGTTGCCAGCTTACCACCGCCATGGACTAATATCTTTTTATTTTCAATTGCCGCAAACGCTTTTAGGAATGAAGAAAGTTTTTTTTCATCATCAATGATATTTCCCCCGATCTTTATTACATATAGTTTATCCATTCTGTAATATTTCTGCGAGTACAGCTTGTGCGGCCCACACCCTGTTACCGGCTTGCTCTGTTACGATGCTCATTTTTCCATCCAGTATTGCATCGCTCAATTCTACATTCCTTCTTACTGGCAGGCAATGCATCACTTTTGCATTATTGGTTAATGACCAGCGTTTCTTTTTCAACTGCCATTTCGGATCGTTTGTATAGATCTTGCCGTAATCATTGTACGTACTCCAGTTTTTTACATAAACAAAATCAGCATCTTTCAATGCCTCTTCCTGGTCATGTGTGATCGTTGCTCCTTTTGTAAATTCTTCACTCAGTTCGTAATCTTCGGGGTGGGTTATAACAAAGTCAGCCTTATCCCAGGCATTTATCCATTGTGCAAAACTATTAGCCACGCACTGCGGCAATGGTTTTACATGTGGCGCCCATGTCAAAACTATTTTTGGTTTCTTGATCTTTAAGCGTTGTAATTCTTCCGTAATGGTAATTACATCTGTGAATGATTGCAGGGGATGTAATGTTGCACTTTCCAAACTTACAACCGGAATGC
>CBFGXP010000017.1:0-31340 GCA_965652775.1 uncultured bacterium | reverse complement strand
ATCCAAACAAAATATGGTTCAGCCTTCAGGAGACTTGTATGCTTCGATCCATCGGTCATGCAGAATCTAATGGAATTAGTTAATCTTTTATAGATTAAACAATGTAAACTTAATTATAAACTTAATATAATGCACATAACATAGCCATTTATTTAATAGATTATTGGTGATTGTGGATAATATTTAACTTCAATCAAACGATTCATCATGATTTACCGGCTTATAATCCTTTGCTTATTGACAATATCATCACATGCACAACAACCGAATATCATTTATATCATGAGTGATGACCATGATGCAGATGCGATAAGTACTTATAATAAAAAGTTCATTGCTACTCCCAATATGGATCGCATTGCTAAAGAGGGTATGAAGTTTACCAATTGTTATGTTGGTAATTCTATCTGCTCCCCGGTAAGGGCAACGGTTTTAACAGGGCAACATTCACATTTAAATGGGATAAAAGATAACCGTACTCCATTTGATGGTAGTAGGGTCACCTTACCCAAATTATTGAAAGAAGCAGGGTACCAGGCGGTGCTTATTGGTAAATGGCACCTTCATTCTTTACCAACAGGCTTTGACTATTGGACAGTGTTGCCGGGACAGGGACTTTACTACTCTACCCGTTTAATAAACATGAACAACGATACCATTCGCTACAATGAATATGCAACTTCTCTTATTACTAAAGAGGCTCTAGACTGGCTAAAAGAGAAACGGGATCCATCAAAACCATTTTTCCTGATGATGCATCATAAAGCACCGCATAGAAATTGGGTGCCTGAATTAAAATGGCTGGAACTATTTAGTAAGAAGAAGTTCCCTGAGCCGCCAACACTTTATGCTGATACTATTGGAAAAGGTACTGCATTCAAACATCAGCGAATGAGTATTTTGAAGGACATGTACTTATGTACTGACCTGAAAATTGACCCTCAATACATAATGGATATCCCTCATTTGAAGCCTGATTCAAATGAAATAACGAATTACAATGCTTTTATGAGTGGGATACCCGAAGAGCAAAGGAATAAGATGAAGGCAATATTTGCTGAAAGAGGCAAACAGCTTCAACAGATGAAACCCACAGGCAAAGACCTGCTGAAACTAAAATACCAATGGTACATGCAGGATTATCTGGCCTGTGTTGCATCCGTTGACGAAAGTGTGGGTCAAATACTTAACTATGTTGATGCAAGCGGTTTGTCTGAAAACACAATGATCATTTATACAAGCGACCAGGGATTTTACCTTGGGGAAAATGGTTGGTTCGATAAGCGATTCATGTATGACGTAAGTATGAATACTCCTTTATTGATAAAATGGAAAGGAAAGATAAAGCCGGGTTCAGTCAATACTTCATTGGTTCAGACAATTGATTTTGCTCCGACGATACTGGATGTAGCAGGAGTGAAAGTTCCTGATTGGATGCAGGGATTAAGTTTAAAACCCATTCTATCCGGCAAGCAAAATGTCCCGATGGATATCGGGATATCCAGGGAGGAATTGTATTACCGCTATTACGAATACCCCATTGATCATTATGTGATACCGCACATAGGGATAAGAGAAAAACAATATAAGCTCATCTACTTTTATACGACAAATGAATGGGAATTTTATGACCTAAAAACAGACCCCAACGAACAAAAGAATCTTATTCGCATTCCAAAATACCAGGCAGAAATAAGAAGAATGAAAATGAAACTCGCGGATGTTAAGCTAAAATACAAGGATACAGAACCGGCAGGTGAATTGAAGTAACATTTCAAATTGTATTGCCTTGCGATTTCTCTGGAAACTATATACAAAGCTTGAAGGTTGGAAAGCTATCAATGAATTTCCTGGTCATTTAAAGAAGGGAGTCATCCTCATAGGTCCGCATACACATTGGAAAGATTTCCTGATTGCCGTAGCTTTTAGAAGTCTGCTAAAAATAAAACAGGGTAAATACCTTGGCAAAGCCGAGTTATTTAAGGGGCCATTTGGCTTTATATTCCGTTGGCTTGGCGGCACACCGGTAGACAGATTTAGTAAACACGGCGTTGTGGACCAGGTAATAGAAAAATTCAATAATGCTGAAAACTTATTTATTGCCCTCTCGCCTGAAGGAACCAGGAAAAAGGTTGATAAGCTCCGAACCGGATTTTATTATATCGCCAAACAAGCCAACATACCTATTATAATGATAGGGCTTGATTATTCAAAAAAACAATTAAGTGTGTCAGAACCATTTTATACTACTGATAACGAGGCTGCCGATTTTAGGAAGATCATCGAGTTTTATGCTCCTGTTAAAGGGTATTATCCCGATCAGGGGTTTGCACATTTATTGGAAGAATATAACAATTGATCATTTCACTTCTTCAAACACTCCTGTTTCTTTATTTTTCCTCACATTATCCCAATTAAAGTAGCGGCCATTCATAGCAACATAAACCCCATATGGTAAACTTTGGGCAAAAGCCAATGCACTGCCAAGATTAAACAGACCATCGCTGCTTCCGAACTTAATTGGTATCATGGCGCCAGTCAACACTACAGTTTTATTCTTCACTTTGGCCGCAAGCATTTGTGCCGTTTCTGCCATCGTATCTGTGCCGTGAGTAATAACGATCTTGTCTTCCTCACAACTATTGCATTGGTGAGCTATTAGTTCCCTGTCATGATCAGTCATTTCCAGGCTATCGATCATCATCAATGTCCTTATTTCCACGGGCACCTGGCTTCTGCCCAGGTTCAGCAATTCCTGCAAATGGGTGTCCTTGAAATAAAGCTGTCCATTCAGTTCATTGTATTCTTTATCAAATGTGCCGCCTGTGATAAAAACTCTTATTGCCATTCCAAAGATTTTACGTTGTGAAATTATGGAATCCTCCGGATGCTGAAGTATTCTATCTATTATTCAGACCTTAGCATTATGCAGCGGGTTATTCCAGGTATTGATACCTTCTTACAACAATGCGAATTATATAAAAGCCGACGATTGGGTTTGGTAACAAATAATGCTGCATTCACATCAGATGGTCTTTTAAGCAGGCTGGCATTGTTAAAAAACGAATTTAATCTTAAAAAGATCTTTTCGCCTGAGCATGGTATTTCCGTAAAAGGTGAAGATGGGGTATATCAAAAACATTCAATCGACATCAAAACCGATCTGCCAATAATTAGTTTATATAGCGATCGATTAATGCCAACTGAAGAAGATTTAAGTGATATAGATGTCGTGTTATTTGATATCCCGGATGTTGGTTGCCGTTTTTATACTTATCTCTGGACGATGACCTATGTAATGGAAGCCTGCGCAAAATATAAAAAGCAATTGATCATCCTCGACAGGCCAAACCCTATTGGAGGAGCTCTAAATATGGCCGAGGGGCCCATGCTTGATGAGATAAATTGCTCATCATTTATTGGTCGTTGGTCAATCCCAATAAGGCATTGTTGCACTATAGGCGAGCTTGCAAATTATTTCTCAGCCAAAAAAATAAATGGCATCGATTTGAAGATTATTTCTGTAAAAAACTGGGGGCGGGAACGACCAGGTGATTTTGAATTCCACCCAACATCGCCGGCAATACAAAATATTTCAACCGCCCTGGTTTATCCCGGCATGGGATTATTAGAAGGTATTAATGTAAATGAGGGTCGTGGGACTGAAAGCCCTTTTATGAAGTTTGGAGCTCCTTGGATCATTTCCGAAGAATTGAAGTTGACTTTGGCTGAAAAAAAATTACCAGGTATCGAGGTCGAGTGTTGCTCTTATGTACCAACTGACAGTTTATATAAGAATGAAAATTGCTATGGCCTTGAATTAAGAATAACCGATCAGGATAAATTTCATCCTGTCGCCGTTGGTTTAGCTGTTATTTCTTCACTTTTTATATTATACCCAAAATATATAGCAGAAAGACTATACTCAACCAATGCCAATCCCTCCGGCGCTACGCATCTTGACAAATTACTAGGAATAAAAGACTCATTCAATTTACTTAAACAAGGCAGAATGTTTCAAACAGATGTTTCCCAGGACTGGGATTTAGAAATAAACCCTTACCTTTTATACCATTGAAAGAAATTCCATTCCTGCCCTACCTTATTCCCCCCGCTATAACTTTTCCTGTCATCCCTTTGTGATACTTGCAATGGTATGGAAACGTACCAAAGGTGAGGAAAGCCCTGGTATATGAAGCACCGGGTTGCAGATCGCCACTATCAAAACTTGCATCATCGGCAGTAACGGTATGAACGACGTTATCATCGTTAATCCAGCGTACCGCTTTTCCCGCAGTAAGTGCCATCGTAGCGGGAAAAAAAGTAGAGTTTTTCATATAGACTCTATGGTCAATCTCTGCTTCGGTACTATGAACACGACCATCAGTGTTCTCAACCAAATCGCTGTTACTTTTGCTGCAGCTCAAAAAAAGAAACGAAGCGATAAACAATGGTAAACCAAGTGTAAAAGTTTTTATTTGTTTCATATGATTCGGTTTTAATTTTTATGATCGATCACATAGAGGGCTATGCAACATCAGGGCCAAAAGGAATATTGTAAGCTTTTTTCTTATCGTTTGTACTTCAGTGTTTAAAAATTTGATGCTTCAACATGTAATGAACCTCCGGGTAAAGCCTCTTGTTTGTAACTTTAATCTATGTCGACACACACAATAAATACTTTTTATAACAGCACTCAAATGGAAACGGATCGGTTGGCTCAGCATGTGTTTCAACTAGAAAAGGTCCGTTCACAAGAAATTATCCGTCGTTACCTAAAACCGTCCATGAATATTGCAGATATCGGGGGCGCAACTGGTGCGTATTCTTTTTGGCTTCATGATTTGGGACACCGGGTGCATTTACTTGATGCTGCTGAATTTCATATTGAAGCCGCTACCAAAATTTCGATCACCGAAAACAAGCCACTTGCTTCAATTGCGCTGGGTGATGCCAGACAACTTCCATATGATGATGAGAGATTTGACATGGTGATGTTATTTGGACCCCTTTATCATTTGCAGGAAAAACATGATCGTATAAAAAGCATTGCAGAAGCAAAAAGAGTTTTAAAAAAAGATGGTGTCTTACTCGCTGCTACCATATCTAGATATGCGTCTTTGTTTGATGGTTTCTGGCAAGGATTTATTGATGATCCTGCTTTTGAAAATATATTAAAACAAGATCTTATGGATGGAAATCATTCTAATCCTGTTAATCACCCGATGTATTTTACCGATGCACATTTCCATACGCAAAAAGAAATAGAGGAAGAATTCACTGTTGCAGGTTTTAATGACGTTAACACAATTGCTATTGAAGGCTTTGGCTGGCTAACCCCGGATTTTATGCAAAAATGGAATGATGAAGAATCAAGAAATAAATTGCTTCAATATATAAGGCAGACCGAAGATGACCCGGTAATGGTTGGAATGAGTGCGCATGTCATGACAATCGCCGTTAAATCAAACTCATAAATTTTTTATAGAAATCCCGCCAATCCAGGCTAAATTGCGGACACAAAAAAGGCCCTTCCGTAGAAACGGACTGACCTCTCACGATTGCTTGCCATATGAAAATCTTTGAAATGCTTTAGTTAAGCATTGATTATTTGTTCCAGGGCCTCTCTGCTGCTTGTCTACTCTCAACGATTGCTTGCTTTTGAAATAACAGAGATGCAGACCAAATGTATACCCATACGTTGGTTTACTGAAAACATCTTCGAGTTGGTTTTATCATTTCAAACGAATGATATTTTAACTAACTTATTGCTGTTGAATCGATTCTGAAAAAAAATTTATTATGTCCAACAGGTTTTCTGATATACTGTTTCAATTGGTCCATTCGCTTGAAAAGTCGGAAAAGCGACATTTTAAGCTCTATATAAAAAGAAGTTCAGCTAAAGAGGATCTGAAGATCATACAACTTTTTGATGCCCTGGATAAGCTCCAGGACTATGATGATAAGATGTTATTGAAAAAAATGCCAGGCATTTCCAAAACACAATTGGCAAACCTGAAAAATCATTTGTATAAACAATTATTGGCAAGTCTCCGCTTATTAAAGACAACTGATAATATCGATCTTCAATTAAGTGAACACCTGGACAATGCCCGCATACTATATAATAAAGGCTTAAAGATCCATAGTCTTCGAATCCTCGAAAAAGCCAAAGATCTTGCACGGGCCAATCAAAAGTTCAATACCCTGGTGCAATTACTTTCCCTTGAAAAGAAGATAGAAACATTGCATATTACCCGCAGCACCACTGATAAAACAAAGCAGATGACAGACGAGGCGTTGGAGATCAGCGGGCATATTGACCGTGTAACACGGCTTTCAAATCTTGCACTTCTTTTATATCGCTGGTTTGTGCTTTATGGACATGCAAGAAATGAACAGGATGAAAATGAGTTAAAAACTTTTTTTAAGAATTACCTGCCGGCCGATGTACAAAAGGTGAACGGTTTCTATGAAAAGCTTTATCTCTACCAGAGTTTTTGCTGGTATGCGTTTATTCGCCAGGATTTTTTAATGTATTACCGGTATAGCCATAAATGGATCGACCTGTTTGAAGAACAGCCTTTGATGAAGGAAGTAGAAACCGGTCACTATATAAAAGGGATGCATACTTTATTAAATGCCTTTTTTGATCTTCGATATTTTGAAAAATTTGAAACCGTGTTAAAGAAATTTGAACAGTTTGCAAAAACGGATATCGCGAAACGTCATGATAATTTCCGTACACATACATCGATCTATATCAATAGCGCCAAAATAAACCAGCACCTGATGAAAGGAAGTTTTGCAGAAGGGTTGAAACTGGTGCCTTCTATTGAAAAAAACCTGGAAGAATATTCCTTATTTGTTGACCGGCATAGAATACTTGTATTTAATTATAAAATTGCAACGCTTTATTTCGGAGCAGGTAAATATGAAACTGCGATTGATTACTTGCAACGGATCATAAATGGTCCAATGGACCTTCGGATCGATCTGCAATGTTATGCCCGGCTCCTGCACTTAATGTCGCATTATGAATTAGGAAATTATCCCATTATAGAATCACTTATTAAATCTGTTTACCGCTTCATGGCTAAAATGAAAAATCTTACCGTAGTGGAAGAAGAGATGTTTCGCTTTCTAAGACAATCGTTTGATGTTTCTCCTAAGAAAATCAAGCCCGAGTTAGAAAAATTTCTCGATAAAATAAAACACCTTGAAAGGGACCGTTTAGAAACAAGGTCGTTTGCATATCTCGATGTCATTTCATGGGTGGAGAGCAAGGTTTATAATAAATCTATGGGAGAAGTAATTTTTGACAAATACCTGAACAGGAAAAAGAGGCCGCTGGCGAAAGCGGCTTAGTTGAAATATCTTTCATTTTTTAAGGTTGACTGTAACTTTATCTTATGGCACGAACTCCTTCAACAATGGTGGCATTAGGGACAACTGCTCCCGATTTTACACTTCCTGATACTGTATCCGGAAAAAGCGTTTCTCTTAAAAATGCTAAAGGCGATGTAGCTACACTGATGATGTTCATCTGCAATCATTGTCCTTTCGTAAAACATGTAAATCCGGAGCTTGTAAAATTGGCGAATGATTATAAAGGCAGAGGAATCGGGTTTGTTGCTATCAGTGCTAATGATATAGTCAAACACCCTGAGGATTCCCCGGCATTAATGGCACAGGTAGCAAGGCAATTGAAATATCCATTTCCCTATTTATATGATGAGTCGCAGGCAGTAGCAAAAGATTATGATGCTGCGTGTACCCCTGACTTTTTTATTTACGATAAGGAACTGCGTCTTGTTTATCGCGGCCAATTGGATGACTCCAGGCCTGGAAATGATATTGCGCTGACAGGAAAAGATATTCGAAATGCACTCGATTGTATACTTAATAAGCAACCTGTTCCTGCCCTGCAAAAGCCAAGCATTGGATGCAACATAAAATGGAAATGAATCCATTTATCCAGAATCATCTTTCACCGCACCCTGATATTTGGTATCGTATTTGAAACTAATCTCTCAAATTCCTTTATGTCAAAGAACATTCATATAAGACTCGAAGCTCCCTGGGAACAGGTAAAAGAGAGGATGAAGGAGAGCAATATTCACCTTACAGATGCTGATCTTGAATATGAACCCGGCAAAGAGGATGAACTGCTTTCACGATTAGAAAAGATCATGCGTAAATCCCGCCCGGAGATCATTGCCTACATTGAGAGCATTTCCTCTAATAAGGACCTAGCAGGATAATCGTGGTGAGATCTTAGTGAATACGAATTGTTAACCTTCCTTCGTGGCACTCACTTAACACTCCGGTCGATGTCGTAATCTCTTTCATCCTATTTTGCTTTTGTGCATTAACTTCCTTCATTAACTTCACTTGTGCGTCATATTGAGTTTTTACATTCTGATCATTTTGAAGACAACTATTACCGGCATCATGTGCAGGGGAAGCTATCATTGTTCATTGATTTTTTCTGGCAAACAAAATTTGAAAAACTCTGGCGACAATACCCCACAGGTTTTAGTGATGCTTTGTTTCCAAACCTCGGTTATACATATCTTATCAACCTGGGTACTCCGTTTGTAATGCAGGTAGAAGATATAAAATTCAAAATGAAGACAGATGGGTTTCTTCCAAGGCCCGGTTATATCGAATGCTTTCATCAACCAGGCAATGTACTGTTTGGTATTAAATTTAAGGTGAGTCCCGTGGTATTTGAAAAGAGAATAGACTTTGCAGATTATAGAGGCAGCATATTCCCTTTAAGTTACCTGGCCGAACCTGGTTTGCTCAACAAAATAAAAAAAGCAACTTCTTTTGAAAAGAGAGCGCTGTTATTAATGAAATATTATGAGCAGAAGCTTGATAAATATGAGGGATCATTACAGCCTGTAAGCATTGTCACTTCCATCCTCGGCAATGCAGTAAAGACAAATAATTACAACATAGCAGTGGAAGAACTGGCAAGGCAACATCATATCTCACCGCGAACATTACAGCGGTATTTTCGGGCATGCACCGGAGTAAACAGCAAAAGGGCATTACAGGTTTTGCGTATCCGGAAGGCAGTTGCAGCTATTCTTTTAAACCCACAAGATTTTCATTACACTGATTATGGTTATTATGATTTCAGTCATTTTTATAAACACCTGAAACAATTTCTGTACAACGAGACGCTGAAAGACTTCAAACCACATTTGCAACTTCTGCAAACGCTACCTAAAAAACGAAAGCCGGCAAGAATACCGGCTCGTTCAACATAAGAAAACAAAATAGGCTATACTTATTTACTGCGCTCTTTGCCTTTCTTCTTCAGATCCGGTAGTTCTCCGGCGTGCCTGCAATACTTTGTTGCTGCCGAAGCGATAGGTGAAGCTAAGGTTTGCTACCCTCGATTCACGATAAGCTCTCCAGATCTCAACATAGTTGTCATATGTAATAGTGGCTCTTGGTAAGTTGGTCCAGAAAATATCAGTAATATTAAATCGCAACAGTCCTTTACCTTGCCAGAATGTTTTTTGTACTCCGGCACCTATCGCCCATTGAGGTTCCGTAACCATAAAACCATATTGCCCACCTGTGTTATAACTTCCGCTGAATTCCGCGGTCCATCCTTTTTTAAATGTGAATGTATTATTGGTGCGAATATCAGCCACCGCTTTTCCTTCATCAAGTGTAGTGCCGCCAAGAGAACCATTGAAATGATTATAAAAAATATTGGCATTGTTGATCATGTTCCACCACTTGCTGATTCGGATCGGAGCTGCAATAGTAAGACCAAAATAATCTGACGATGAAAGATTCACAGGTATTTGTACGGTTACGTTATCATCGGCGGGTATGTTTGGAAATACTTCATTAAACCGTGCAATAACAATATTTTGATTTTTCACTGTATGGCTATATCCAAGTGTGAGATTTATATTTTTAATGGAGTAGTTTAGCTCATAGGCCCAGGTAAATTGCGGCAACAATGATGGATTCCCCGTTGCGTACGTAGTTACATCAATAAGAAACAGAAAAGGATTAAGTTGGGAATAATTTGGACGATCAATTCTGCGGCTAACCGATATCCCAATGCGCTGGTCTTCTTTTATACTATAATTGAAATAGGCGCTTGGGAAAAGCTGAGTATAAGATGAATCCCAGCGGATATCCCCTTTTACTTGTCTTGTCTTTACATTAGTGTTTTCTGCACGAAGACCAACCTGGTAACTGAACTTTTTAAATTCTTTTTTATAAATGAAATATCCTGCATTTATGTTTTCATCATAATAAAAATGATTGGTCTTATTCACGTCCTCCACAGGTGAACCACTGCTCATGTCAAAGAATTGGGCATCATTATCGGCTGTCACAAAGCTTGTTTTAAATCCCGTTTCGATCCTTGCTTTCTTTTTCAACGGATTTACATAGTCCGCTTTAGCAGTCGCCAGATTTAAGTTACCCTCCTGAAACCCATCAAGTATGTAATCCGGCTGCATGCTGCTTCCATCAAGGTTGTGATATTGCGTGGAAACCCTTGATGAATTATCGGTGTTGAAATAAGCATAATCAACATCCGCGGTTAACTCACGACCTGTTGAATCAAAAGTGTGTTTGATATTGAAGTTGGCCGCGATGTTTTTGTTCTTGTTAATATTCTTTGTCTGCGTATTAAAAGTATAGAGCGGTAGTTTGTTGCTCCCAATGACCACAGAACTGTTATTATTGTATGGCTTGAATGAATTTACATTGCTATTGACCACAAAACCATAGACAGTTTTCTTATTCGGATAAAAGTCAGCCCCGAATCGGATCGTATTAAGATTCAATGGGATCTTTGTATAATTATCCTTCAGGTCCTGGCCTGTAAATTGGCCATCATCATAAAAATTACGGTCAAGAAGCAGGTGGTTAAGATTCATCCGATAGCTGTAGTTATAGCCACCAAAAAAGTTAACTTTTTTATTACGGTAATTAAAATTGATACCTGTGTTAGCCTTTGGATAGACTCCTTGTCCGTAGCCGGCGGTAAAAGAACCATTAGTTCCAAACCGTTGATCTTTTTTCATCCTTATATCAATAATGCCTGCATTACCCGCTGCATCATATCTTGCAGAAGGATTGGTGATAAGTTCAATCCTTTCAATTGCATTGGAAGGAAGGCTTCGTAAATAATTTACAAGGTCTGAGCCACTCATCGGGCTCGGTTTGCCATCAATCATTATAACAACACCAGCCTTGCCACGCATACTCAGGTTATCATTCGCATCGATCAAAATCCCCGGCGATCTTTCCAACACATCAAAGGCAGAACTTCCCGCACTGATCACACTATTTTCGACATTCACGACAATACGATCTGTCAGTTGCTGAATAAATGGTTTACGACCGGTCACTTGTACATCCTGTAATTCCTTTGCAGCAGGCTTAAGTGATATATCCGCAATTGTTATGGTGCTTTGATTAGTTGAAAGATCAATAATGGGAGAAAATGATCTCTCATGATTTACGTAGGTTATTCTTATTAAATAGGAACCAAACTGAATATTCTCAAATTCTATGATACCTGATTTGTTACTAACGGCGACCTTCACTAATGAAGAATCTTTAAGTCTTAATAATTCCGCTGTTGCTCCCTCGATCGTTTTTTGTTGCTCATCTAGTATTTTACCACTGATCTTTCCGCGTTCCGTTGTTTGAGCTGTTGCCACACCTGACGAAACAAAAAATACTATAAATATCAACGCCCATTTTTCCATAAAGAGGATTTGCAACAAAAATGGGTATTAAACGAATCCGTTCTTAGCGCTAAATGATGGAAGTAAAAATGAAAAGATGAATGGGGTTAATTAAAATCAGGCCTGTCCGATTTTTACAATAATAACCGGTAAACAAGTCTCGCTCGTGCTCAGATGAGTCATCCATTGCGAATCAGCAAATGTAACAGGGAACGATGTTAGTAGTATTTTGGGGCGTTAGATCAAAAGAAAATTTATTGCTGGATGGCCAGGCTATTATAATAATAAACAACGGCTTCAAAATTCGCCTGGCTATCACCTGATAATTTTTTATCGCTTATAAATTTCACTACTTCATCTTTCTTATCTGGGAAGACAGTTGAAATGTCTTTCAACTTTTTCACTTTCCGCCATTGGCCATTTATCAACACATAATAATGTGTGTCCGTCTTAATTGTCTGCTCAACTGTAGCCGAGCCATAGGGTTTGCTTTCCAATATAGTTTTTTTATGTTGCTTATAAAGTTCCGCTTTGCCGGCCTGCAGTAATTCATAAAAATCCTTTTCAAGTTTCTGCGATGATACAATATAATCTGAAAAGATAAACCGATGATCCTTTCTTAATATCGTATCCCAAAGCACGACTTCCTTCACCGGTGACGAAGCAATCATTTCATTTTGTTTGTCGTCGAGATAATTCACCTGTGCTTCTAATAAATTTAGTCGCACCCTTATATTCTTGTACTCCTTGCCTTTACTCAAAATAATTGCCCCGGTCATCATTTCCTCGTTAAAAAATGGGGAGCCTTCTACTACTCTCGCAAATTTTGTATTAATAAAAGGTGTTCCGGCAACCGTATACAAATAATTGACAGCCCTGTCGCCCTCTTTATCTACATCAACCGTTTTTTGTGAAAAGGAGCTAGACCAGGTAGTTGAGAGGACAACATAAATAAGTAGACTTTTCATACAGATATGTTTCAATTACTCCTAAGTTACGGATAAGTACCCACTTAGATTTAGTACTACTATAAGCGTGGAAGCAAATTGCGGGTCAAAAGAAACGTTGCCAAACTTCGCACATTAGATTCCAGCCAGTTCTAAGTGACTATTTTGTACCGAAGATTTTTGATGAATGCTCAATGTTGGCACCCGGTTTGGACAATAGCATTTTACTGGAATTTATTTTTTCATTTAAAACAAGGTTTATGAAGCTCAAATTGATCACCGCTTCATTATTTTTTACTCTTTTTCTTTTTTCATGTGTCAGCAGTAAAAAGTATAAACAATCACAAGCGGACTATGCGAATTTGCAGGTAAAACATGCTCAACTTGAAGGAGACCTGAGTAACTGTAACAATGATAAAGCAAAATTATCAAAAGATAAATCTGACCTGGAAGCTGAAAAAGCAAGTCTTAATACCCGGATCGCAGACCTTAATAAGCAGATGGATTTTCTTAAAGATAATAATACCACTGTCCTGAAGCAGTTGCAGGATCTCTCCGTTATTTCTTCTTCACAAGCTGAAAGCATTAAAAAATCGCTGGATAATATTGGTGTTAAAGACGCTTACATAATAGATCTGCAAACAGCAATGGCCCGTAAGGACTCATTGAATATGGCACTTGTTATGAATTTGAAAGGTGCTATCGGCAATCTCAATGACGAGGATATTAATATCAAAGTAGATAAAGGCGTTGTCTATATTGATATCTCAGATAAAATGTTATTCAAAACAGGTAAGTATGAAGTAACATCACAGGCAAAAGAAGTATTGGGTAAAGTAGCAATGGTGTTAAAAAATCAACCTGATATTGAATTTATGGTCGAGGGGCATACTGATAATGTTCCTTTCCGTAGTGGTGTACTTTTAGATAACTGGGATCTCAGTGTAAAAAGAGCAACCGCTGTCGTAAGAATTTTACAGAATCAATACGGTCTTGATCCGAAGAAAATGTCGGCTGCAGGCCGGGGCGAATATTATCCGCTTAAGGATAATAGCACCAGTGATAACCGTGCGATCAACAGGAGAACAAGGATTGTGATCTTGCCGCAATTGGATCAATTCTTCCAGCTACTTGAGCAGAGGAAAACCTGAAAAAATTCCCCGCAGCTGCGGGGTTTTTTTATGTCAGGCCGTGTACAAAAAAAAAATTTAAATCATCCGTTAAATTTTTAACGTTTGACACTTGATTTAAAGTACCTTGGCAATAGTTTAATAAAACTATTTTGTAATCTAAAACCATTTTGCCATGAAGTACCGGTTAAGCGCAATAATATTGCTGTCATCATTTTTCTTTTTTTCCTGTGTAAGCAGTAAAAAATTTAAAAAATCACAAGCCGATTATACTGAACTACAAAACAAATATGGGCAGTTACAAACCACGCTTAATACCTGCAATGATGAAAAAGCAGAACTTGCACGCCAGAAAACTTCACTTGAAACTGATAAGGCGGGTCTTAATGACCGCATCGCTGACCTTAACAAGCAAATCGATTTTTTAAAAGCCAATAACACAACTGTTTTAAGACAATTGCAGGACCTTTCTGTTGTTTC
Organism: uncultured bacterium; assembly: GCA_965652775.1. Classification (GTDB taxonomy): domain Bacteria; phylum Bacteroidota; class Bacteroidia; order Chitinophagales; family Chitinophagaceae; genus VBAS01. The sequence continues at coordinate 17,042 of CBFGXP010000017.1, read as the reverse complement.
CTCATCACAAGCAGAAAATATTAAAAAATCACTGGACAATATAGGCGCTAAAGATGCATACATACAAGATCTTCAAGCAGCAATGGCACGCAAAGACTCCCTTAACCTTGCATTGGTAATGAATCTAAAAGGCGCCGTTGGAAATATGGAAGACCAGGATATAAATATTAAAGTAGATAAAGGCGTAGTGTATATTGATATCTCGGATAAGCTCCTTTTCAAAAGTGGAAAGTATGAATTAACGTCGCAGGCTAAAACGGTACTTGGCAAAGTGGCGGCGGTGTTAAAGAATCAACCTGAAATAGAATTTATGGTGGAAGGCCACACAGATAATGTCGCCTATCGCAGTGGCGTTTTGCTTGACAACTGGGATCTAAGTGTAAAGAGAGCAACATCTGTCGTTCGGATCCTGCAAAAAGATTATGGTCTTGATCCGAAAAAAATGGCGGCTTCCGGTCGTGGTGAATACAATCCCATTGCAGAAAATAGTTCGGCGGAGAACCGATCGATTAATCGTAGAACACGAATTGTTATTTTGCCACAACTAGATCAATTCTTCCAGTTGCTGGAACCTAAAAAAACCTGATAAAAAAGCCCCGCTGAAACGGGGCTTTTTTATTACATGTTGCGAAAGCATTTAATTTCCATATTGACCCAAAAATTTTATCCGCATCATTTTTAGTTGTTCCCAGGTAAAATTATGTTCGGATAATTCTTCCTGGGCAACTTGCAATGAAGATGTTTCGCAGCTCTTAAAGTATTCAATGATCTCTTCCTGGTCATATTCATCAAGCAACTGAGATAGAGCATAATCAAGATTAAGCTTAGTGCCGCTTGCTGCAATTGTTTCCATTTCTTCCAGGAGCTCGTCCATCTTCATGCCCTTATTCTTGGCAATCGTTTCCAGTGGAATCTTCTTATCTATATTTTGAATGATAAAAACCTTATTACCGCTTTTATTTACAACACTCTTCATTACAAAATCATCAGGACGTACAATATTATTGTCCTCAACATACTTAGAAATAAGATCTATAAAAGGTTTTCCATACCTGATCGCTTTACCCTTGCTTATTCCCTGGCATTTTTCCAGGTCAGCCAGTGTAATGGGATAAAGCGTGGCCATGTCCTGCAATGATGATTCAAGGAAAAGCACAAAAGGCGGCAAATTCTTTTTCTTTGCTTCCTTCTGACGAAGCTCTTTCAGCATTTCAAATAATTTCTCATCGGCTGCTGCCCCTTCCGTTGATTCAGCGCCTTCATCATCATCAGCATTTGCTTCATCATACGTATTATTAAGAACGATCTTGAATGACTTTGGTTTCTTCATAAAGTCAAGACCCTTTTTTGTAAACTTGAGTACGCCATATTCCTCAATATCTTTTTGAAGCAATCCTTCGAGTAACATTTGACGAACAAGTGAATTCCAGAAATGTGGTTCTTTTTCATTCCCGCATGCAAACACATCAAGCCCCTCATGCCGGTACATAGTGATGTTTGGAGTAAGCCTGCCGATGAGAATGTTAACTACATACTCTGTTGCAAAACGTTCGTCAAGTGCCTTGATCGTCTTCAACACACATACAACTTCGTCCTTCGCCTCAATCTTTTCTTTCGGATGTTTACAGTTATCGCAATTGCCACATTTTTTTGTCTCATACTCTTCACCAAAATAGCTCAATAATATCTTTCTTCTGCAAACACCACTTTCGGCAAAAGCAACTGTTTCGCTGATCAGCTGATTCCCGACTTCTCTTTCACTAAGCGGCTTGTCACGCATCAGGTGCTCAAGCTTTGCCACATCTTTATGCGAATAATAAAGAATACATTTTCCCTCCATACCATCACGGCCGGCGCGACCAGTTTCCTGGTAATAGTTTTCAATACTTTTTGGAATATTGTAATGAATGACAAAACGAATATCTGGTTTATCAATTCCCATCCCGAATGCGATCGTAGCAACAATTACCTGCACATCTTCATTCATAAATTGATCCTGCCGCTCTGTTCTTAATTTGCTATCAAATCCCGCATGATATGCGACAGCTTTTATCCCATTTGCCATCAGCATATCCGCAAGTTCTTCGGTTGTTTTTCTATTTGTTGTATATATAATTCCGCTTTTGCCTTTGTTCTGCACAATGAACTTGGCCATATTTTTCAGTGTATCTTCTTTATTGATCTTTGGTATTATTTCATAATAAAGATTGGGTCGGTTAAATGATGAAATAAAAACTTTGGGATTTTTGAGATCAAGATTCTTAACTATATCGCTTTGCACTTTTGGTGTGGCGGTTGCAGTCAATGCAATTACCGGGATATCGGGATTTATTTGAATCATCATTTCCCGTAAGCGACGATACTCGGGACGAAAATCATGTCCCCACTCAGAAATACAATGTGCCTCATCCACGGCGAAGAACGAAATTTTCAAATCGCTAAAAAACTCAAGGTTTTCCTGTTTAGTCAATGTTTCTGGCGCTACAAATAACATTTTCGTGCGCCCAGTCGTCAGGTCATCGTGTACTTCTTTTATTTCTTTTTTTGTAAGAGTAGAATTTAAAAAATGCGCTACATCATCCTTGCTGCTGTAGCTGCGGACCAGGTCCACCTGGTTTTTCATTAGTGCAATAAGTGGAGACACAATAATTGCCACTCCTTCGCTAACTAAAGCAGGTAATTGGTAACACAAACTTTTTCCGCCGCCGGTAGGTTTGATAACAAAAGTATCATGACCGGCTAGCAGGGATTCGATAATTTTTTCCTGGTTGCCTTTGAAAGAACTGTGACCGAAATGTTCCTGTAAAGCCGAATGAAGGTCAAATTTCTTCTTAACGACTGATTTGCCGTTTGTTGGTTTGATTGTTTTTTTTGCTGATGCTGTAGCCATTACTCAAATCTTTTCGTCGCCTTTTAAAAAAGTATATCTGCTTAAGATACAGAAATTATAACAACGATATTGCTGCTATAAGCTGATTTTTTGCACACCGACAGCTTCTGTACAATTTTAAATGGAGTGGCGGGATTTTAAGTTGGGAAGGTATAATTGTTATTTCTCTCCATTCATCCCGGTAGTCGCTCCTTTTTTGATACCCTCAACAGACGATAGCTGCGAATTTACAGCTTCATTTCCATGAACAGTTACTAAAATCGAAAAAGGTAATTATAACGTTTGCGATATGGCTGTTTCATAACAAATCCTATAATTTTGGCCACTCAAATGACCGTTTCAATAAAAAAGATTGCTTTAAGAACTCTCCAGCTGGAATCACAGTCTATCAGCGGATTATCTCAATTTATCAATTCTGATTTTGAGAGAGCGGTAAACGAACTTGCAAAAATGAAGGGCCGGTTGGTAATAAGCGGGATCGGGAAAAGTGCCGTCATCGCTCAAAAGATCGTAGCAACTTTCAATTCTACAGGTACCCCATCCATCTTTATGCATGCTGCAGATGCCATTCATGGCGACCTTGGTATTGTACAACAGGACGACATAGTAATGATCATTAGTAAAAGCGGCGAAAGCCCCGAGATAAAAGTTTTAGTTCCCTTGATAAAGAATTTCAGAAATATTTTGATTGGAATGATCGGAAGTATCGATTCATACCTTGCAAAACAATCAGATATAATTTTAAACACAACCGTAGAACAGGAAGCGTGTCCTAATAACCTGGCACCAACAAGCAGTACGACAGCACAATTGGTGATGGGAGATGCATTGGCTATTTGTTTGATGGAGATGAAGGGCTTTAACAGTGATGACTTTGCAAAATTTCATCCGGGTGGAACGCTTGGTAAAAAATTATATCTAAGAGTTGCTGACCTTTACATAAAAAATGAAAAACCAAAACTCACCAAAGAGAGATCATTGAAAGAAGTGATCGTTGAAATTTCTTCAAAACGATTAGGCGCAACAGCGGTAGTGGATCAAAATAACAGGCTTTTAGGCATTATTACAGATGGAGACCTTAGAAGAATGCTTGAAAAAAATATCTCTTTGAATGATGTGACAGCTGCCGATATTATGACAATAACACCGAAAGCAATAAGCCCGGAAGAACTGGCTGTTGATGCATTGGACCTGATGAGAAAAAAATCGATTACCCAACTAGTAGTTGTTGAAAATGAAAAATACCTTGGTTTTATACATTTGCATGACCTGATCCGGGAAGGATTGATATAAAAAACATGAGCAGCAAACATAATTATGTAGCGATAATGGCCGGTGGTATCGGGAGTCGTTTCTGGCCAATGAGCCGCACTGCATTTCCAAAACAATTTCTCGATATTTTGAATACCGGCAAAACGCTAATACAACAAACTTATGATCGTTATAAGAAGCTGGTGCCCGAAGAAAATATTTATATCATTACATCTGCCGAGTATATCCCGATTGTGAAAAAACAATTACCCCAAATGGCAGCGGAAAATATTCTTGGCGAACCATCAAGAAAAAATACAGCGCCTTGCGTAGCTTATATTTCTTTCAAGCTGCTGAAAAAAGATCCAAATGCAAACCTTGTGGTGGCTCCCGCCGATCATTTGGTAACTGAAACAGCCGAATTTATAAAAACCTCAAAAAAAGCACTTGATTTTGTAAACCATATCAATGCTTTTGTAACACTAGGTATAAAACCTACCCATCCTAATACGGGGTACGGTTATATTCAGCATGATACAACCGCGGCGGCGCCCGATATTTATAAAGTAAAAACATTTACAGAAAAACCAAGTGAAGAGCTCGCCAGGACGTTTATAGCAAGTGGAGATTTTCTTTGGAATGCTGGCATATTTATATGGAAAGTAAAAAATATTGTTACTGCATTTGAAAAATATCTCCCTGAAATGTATGAGGTGTTCGTTGCAGAAAAAGATAAGTTTAATACTAAGGACGAAAAAGAAGCGATAGAACAAATCTATCCGCAATGCACTAATATTTCTATTGATTTTGGGATCATGGAAAAAGCAGATAATGTCTATATCATTCCGTCCTCATTTGGGTGGAGTGATCTGGGAACATGGAACAGCGCCTGGGATAATATGGAAAGAGATTACCTGGGCAATGCCGTGGCGGGTAAAAATGTGATGATCATGGATGCCACTAAATGCATGGTACACGTGGACGATGGAAAGCTTATTGTATTGCAGGGCCTGGATGATTTTATTGTTGTAGACACTAAAGATGCGCTGCTGATCTGCAAAAAAGATAAGGAGCAGGAAATTAAAGAATTTGTAGCCGAAGTAAAGCGAAATAAAGGAGATAAATACCTGTAAGTGGTATTTGGATTTGAACAAAGGGATTTATTTTTAAGAAAGTAAAACTATGGCTGCTCCTGTCAATAATATTTTGTTTCTCGACATTGAAACGGTTCCCCAATATGCCGATTATCATTCTTTGCCAAAAGACTGGAAAGAGTTATGGGATACAAAAGCCACTTCACTGCTGAAATATCACGAAGAGGAAACTAAGGAAACGATTTATCATCGGGCTGGCATTTATGCAGAGTTTGGCAAAATAATTTGTATCAGTTGTGGATTTATCCAGGGAAATGACGGCGGGAAGAAAATCATTTTAAAATCTTTTTACGGGGAGAATGAGGCTGTACTTCTTGTTGAATTTTGTGACATGCTTAATAAGTGGACAAATAGCGATGAACAAAAATATTTGTGTGCGCATAATGGAAAGGAATTTGATTTTCCTTATTTATGCAGGCGATTTATTATAAATGAGGTCCCCATTCCGGCTGTGCTAAATTCAAGTGGTAAGAAACCATGGGAAGTTTGTCACCTCGATACTCTTGAATTGTGGAAGTTTGGCGATTATAAAAGTTTTACCTCGTTGAATCTATTGGCGCACTCACTTGGTATTCCCACACCTAAAGATGATATTGACGGAAGCAAGGTATGGAGTGTATACTGGAATGATAAGGACCTTAAGCGAATAGTGAATTATTGCCAGAAAGATGTAGTAACCGTTGCGCAGATCCTTTTGAAATTACAGGGAGATTCATTAGTCAAACCAGGAGATATTGAAATAAAAAACTGAGCCACAACTTTTAATCCAAAGAAAATTTCAGGCTTGTTTTTTTACCCTTTGCCACAGAACAACTATTTTTGCTGCCCCAATAAGGGATGGTGCGGTAGCTCAGTCGGTAGAGCAAAGGACTGAAAATCCTTGTGTCGGCGGTTCGATCCCGCCCCACACCACTTCAAAGGCTCTGGTTTGAATAAACCGGAGCTTTTTTATTTAGGTTCCCAATCGTTAGTATGGAATATGATTTTAATAATGAGATGTTTCGATTGGCCGCAGAACTTGTAAACCAAAGTTCCCGGAATATTTTTCTTACCGGAAAGGCGGGTACAGGCAAGACAACTTTCCTGAAATTTATCAGAGAGAATTGCCCGAAACAAATCGCAGTGGTTGCACCTACAGGTGTGGCAGCTATTAATGCTGGGGGAGTTACTATGCACTCTTTTTTTCAATTGCCTTTTTCGCCTTTTATTCCAAACGTCAGTGGCTTTCACGATCAAAATGAAGAAACAACAAATAAGAATAGCCTCCTAGGCAAATTACGATTGACTACAGAAAAGAAAAAGCTCCTACAGGAACTTGAGCTACTTATTATAGATGAAATAAGCATGGTTCGTTGTGATATGCTTGATGCTGTTGACACCGTGTTGCGGCATATTCGTCGCCGTCATCATGAAGGATTTGGAGGTGTTCAGGTTTTATTTATTGGAGATATGTTTCAACTGCCGCCGGTTATAAAAGAACGTGAATGGAGATTACTAAAGGATTTTTATAATAGCCCTTATTTTTTTGACAGTGCTGTAGTAAAAGAAGAGCCGCCTGTTTATATTGAGTTTACTAAAATTTACAGGCAAAGCGAGGAAAGCTTTATTAATGTGTTAAACCAGGTCAGAAACAATGAACTTGACGATACCGGGATAAAATTATTGGAGAACAGGTTTATACCCGATTTCAAAAGGACAAAAGATGATGGGTATATTATTCTTACAACACACAATGAAAGAGCAAGGAATAAAAATGAAACAGAATTAAATAAGCTCGGCAATGGACTTTTTTCATACAGAGCAGGGATTGAAGGGGAATTCCCGGAATCAGCATATCCTGCCGAAGAAGAGTTACGATTAAAGGTAGGTTCGCAGGTTATGTTTATTAAAAATGATACCGGGAGGATTAAAAGATATTTTAATGGAAAAATAGGAACGGTGTCTTCGCTTGATGATGAGAAGATTTTTGTTCAATGTAAAGATGAACAAGAAGAAATAGAAGTAGGAAAAGAAAAATGGGAAAATATTCGTTATTCGGTCGATAAAAATAACCACCAGATTAAAGAAGAAGTTTTGGGATCGTTTACTCAATATCCACTTCGTCTTGCATGGGCAATTACCATTCATAAAAGCCAGGGATTAACATTTGAAAAAGTTATTATCGATGCTGGTGAGGCATTCGCTCCGGGCCAGGTTTATGTTGCGTTAAGCCGTTGCACAAGATTGAACGGGATTGTACTGCAAGGGCACATCAGTCCAACTAAAATGTTTTCTGATGAAAGGATTGTACATTTTTCCAACACCAATGCTCCTAAGAATATTATTGAAAAAGAATTGCTTCAATCAAAAAAAAATTATCAACTCGAAATTCTTTTATCACTTTTCGATTACAAACAAATCATAGCCGAAGCAAAAGAACTCGATCAATACCTGGTTGAGAATAAACCTTCTTTTAATGAAGAATCAGGAAAATGGATCGAAGAGTTTTTGAACGAAACGATCAAATTACAAGGAACGGCGGAAAAATTTCAGAACCAGCTGCGATCAATTTTTAATCGCGAGGAAACTTCAGATACAAAAGAATTGTTGAGAGAACGGATCAGCGCAGGCACTGCCTATTTTTTAAATGAGCAAAGCAAACTCAGCGGTAGATTGGTTACCCTCCCTATAGTTACTGACAGTCGTCTTCATGCAAAAGAAGTCAATGAAATCCTGAAAGAAATTTTTGGAAGTCTCTCCATAAAAAAACATTTAATGGAAGGTTCTTCAGAAAAATTTGATGCCGGCGTATATCATCAAAGAAAGAGGAATTTTATAATGCCCGCATTTGGTATAAATACGTATGCAGGAGCAAATAACCAGCGATCAGAAAGTCCACATCCATTATTACACCAGAAATTACGAAAGCTCAGAGAGAATATTTGCTCCAAATCAGATCTGCCAATTTATATCGTAGCAGGTACAAATACACTAGATGAGATGGTTCGTTACTTACCACAGTCTTTAACGGAAATTAGAAAAATAAATGGCTTTGGTGAAGCAAAGACTGAAAAATATGGGCAACAGTTTTTGGATGTCATCCTTGAATATTGCAATGAAAAGAAACTTTCCTCATTGATACATGAAAAGCTTTCTAAAAAAGAAAAAAAATCAACAGCAGCGGAAAAAGGGAAAAAAGTGGACACTAAGGCAGAGTCGTTTAGATTATATACAGATGGAAAGCGAGTTGATGAAATTGCAAAAGAAAGAAATCTTACAAAGCAGACAATTGAAGGCCATCTCGCATACTTTGTTTCCCGCGGTGAGATCAATATAGACGGGCTTGTCAGCAAGGAGAAAATTTTATTAATTGAACCAGTTGCAAAAACATTTTCAGGCGGATCATTAACGCCGATAAAAGAAAAACTTGGAAGCCATATAAGCTTTGGTGAAATAAAATTGGTAGTTGCGTGGATTGAATTCCAGAAAAATCAACGACCCATATAGACCATTAATATCTGAACATCGCTGGGATTAATTCCTGAAATCCGGCTGGCCTGGCCCAGCGTTGAAGGTTTTATTTTAGAAAGTTTTTCTCTGGCCTCATTGCCCAGCGAAGAAATTTTTCTATAATCAAAGGTTTCAGGGATCATCAGGTTCTCAAGTTGACTCATTCTTTCAACAAGCTCCTTTTCTTTTTCAATATAAACATCATACTTGATTTGTATGGCAGCTTGTTCAATTATATCTTTTGAAAACTCATTTAATTCTTCCTGGAGCGATGGCAAAACGGTCATCAGGTCTTCTAATTCAATTTCAGGACGCAACAAAAGCTTTGATGCTTTTTGTTTTTCCATTATGAGCGAAGAAGATCTCTTCTCAAAATATGAATTGATGTTTTCGGGAGTGACAGAAAAGCTATTTAAAATGCTTTTTATTTTTTCAACTCCATTTCTTTTTGTTCTTACTTTTTCCATTCTTTCCTGTGATGCCAAGCCAAGCCTGTAACTGATTTCCGTAAGTCGCAGATCGGCATTGTCTTGCCTCAACAGCGTTCTGAATTCTGCTCTTGAAGTAAACATTCGGTATGGCTCATCAGTTCCTTTACTGATCAAATCATCAATCAACACGCCAATATAAGCTTCACTTCTCTTTAAGATCAAGGGATCAAGGTTCCTTATCTTTTGATGGGCATTTATTCCTGCCATCAATCCCTGGCAAGCGGCCTCTTCATAACCAGTCGTTCCATTTATTTGTCCGGCAAAAAATAAATTCTCAATCAGTTTTGTTTCAAGCGAATATTTTAATTGAGTAGGAGGAAAATAATCATACTCGATAGCATAGCCAGGTCTGAACATCTTTGCATTTTCAAACCCCCTTATACTACGAAGTGCTTCGTATTGAACTTCCTCGGGCAATGAAGTAGAAAACCCGTTGATATAAACCTCCACCGTATTCCATCCTTCGGGCTCAACAAATAGCTGATGCCGGTCTCTTTCGGCAAATCGATTGATCTTATCCTCAATACTTGGACAATAGCGTGGTCCGATTCCCTCTATTTTTCCGCTAAACATTGGGCTTCGGTCAAATCCAGTTCTAAGTATATCATGAACATTTTTGTCTGTATAAGTAATCCAGCAACTTCTTTGTGTTTGGGGTTTCTTGGTCTGAAGAAATGAAAAGCCAACAATTTGCTCATCACCTGGTTGCTCTTCCATTTTACTGTAATCGAGACTCCGGCCATCCACCCTGGGCGGAGTTCCGGTTTTCAGGCGATCACTTTCGAATCCCAACGAAACTAATTGCTCTGTTATACCTGTTGCCGCTTTCTCCGCAATTCGCCCCCCGCCAAAGCTCTTCTCCCCTATGTGAACAATGCCATTTAAAAAAGTACCGTTGGTCAATACTACTGCATTAGAATAAATCAGGTGACCTAAGCCTGTCTTTACTCCGACAACCTTTTTCTCTTTGATGATTAATTCCCGCACCATGTCCTGATAAAAATCCAGGTTTGAGGTCTGTTCTAACAACTCCCTCCATCTCACAGAGAATAACATGCGGTCATTCTGTGCCCGGGGACTCCACATGGCCGGGCCTTTAGATCGATTCAGCATTCGAAACTGAATAAGGGACTCGTCAGTCACAATGCCCGAATAACCACCCAACGCATCGATTTCCCTCACAATCTGTCCTTTCGCAATTCCCCCCATTGCCGGGTTGCAACTCATTTGTGCTATGGTCTGCATATTCATAGTTATAAGCAAGACCTTTGACCCTAAATTAGCTGCAGAAGCGGCCGCTTCACATCCTGCGTGGCCAGCACCAACAACTATTATATCATAGTTCGGAAACATAAGTGTGCAAAGGTATTTTTTAACCTATAATAAATGGGAGCCATTCAAAAGAAAGTGTGTCACGTGAAACATTACCCAAAATATCTAGACAAATAGATGTCCTCGGCCTTTCTCATTTCTTTAAGCTGCGACTTGGATTTGTCCTGGTATCCGCATAGATGAAGTACCCCGTGAAAAATAACCCGGTGTAGTTCCTTTTGAAAAGGCTCGTTCTGACGTAATGCATTGTCCCTTACCCGGTCGATACTGATATACACCTCCCCAATCACGGGATTATCCCTTTCGGCAAGATTAAATGTGACAACATCTGTGAAAAAGTCGTGTTGAAGAAACTTCTTATTAATCGTACGTAGTGCCCTATCAGTCGAAAAAATAAAGTTTAGAGCACCAAGCTCAATACCCTCAGCCACAAAAATGGACGTCAAAAATTGCCTGAGCTTTACTTTATTCCGGAGGATGGGCTCAATCCCGTCAAAAAAGAAATGTATATTTTTTTTAAACTCACCTGGCATTATTTCAAAATTCGTAAGAAAATGTAATTCAGTGAATTTAGATTTGTAACAATAGACTAATATGAAATTATCAGACTTAAAGCCCGGGCAGGAAGCAATCATAAATGAATTTGATAGCAATGATATTCTTCTAAAACTTATGGAAATGGGCTGTGTTCCGGGGGAGCGAATATGTCTCGAGCAAGTGGCTCCGCTGGGTGATCCCATTTCAATAAAGATCTCGGGATACTCTCTTAGTCTTAGACTTAATGAGGCAGAACATATCAATGTCACGTTAATAACTTGATTATCATGTAATTAAATGAATATTGGACTTTACTTCGGATCCTTCAATCCTGTTCACACGGGTCATCTTATAATTGCAAATCACGTTTTAAATGAAACAAGCCTTGAAAAAATTTGGCTTATAGTTTCTCCACAAAACCCCCTAAAAAAAAGCAACTCTTTATTAAATGAGTTCGACAGACTTCATTTGGTAAGACTTGCGGTGCAAGATGACAATCGTATAAAATGCTCGGATATTGAATTCAATCTTTCTAAACCTTCTTATACGACAAATACGTTAGCCTTTCTTTCTGAAAAATATCCGGAACATGTGTTTTCAATTATAATGGGAAGCGATAGCTACCAAAACCTTGATAAATGGAAAAATTTTGAAGCAATTGTGTCTAATTATCCAATTTATGTTTATAAAAGAGAGGGACATGACATAAGTAAGTTTTGGGGAGCTAAAACCATAATCTTAAACGCCCCGCTTATCCAAATCTCTGCGACAGAAATCAGGGATTACATAAAAAAAAGCAAATCGATCCGATACCTTGTGCCTGAAAGTGTAAGAGAAGAAATTGAAACAAGAAAATTCTATAAGCAAAAAGATCAGAAAATATAACCGAGAAGTAAACAACCAATTACAATAAGCGGAGGTGGTATTCTTGTATATTGTAACAAGGTAAACGTCCCCGCAATAACAATTGCATTAATTAAACTGCCAAGTCTCACATCCAACAATGAAATATCTTTCATTAAATAAAATGTTGATGCAATCATTATTCCGACAACCACGGCATTAATGCCTTCCAGGGATCGATATACTGCTGCATACTTTTTTAAATTATGCCAGATCGGAAAAAAGAATAATACAAGGAGAGCACTCGGTAAAAAAATGGCCACCGTTCCTATTATGCAGCCAAGTAATTGCATAAAAGTTCTTTCTTCCTGAGTGCTGCCATAATCTTTTAGCGCCATTCCCCCAGTAAAAGAAGCAATTGAAAACACCGGCCCTGGTAAAGCTCTCACTATTCCCATACCAGTATACATATCATCCTTATCAATTCTTATTACGGACGAGTCTTTCAACATTACGGCATCGGGGCGAACAGAAAACTGTTCATACATCATCGGCATTAATACTTGTCCCCCACCAAATACCAGGCTACCCATCCGATAGGTATTTTCAAAAAGATTTAAAGGGGCACGATTTGGCCAATCATTTTTTCTTGCCACTTCACTAAAAAGACCCGCTGTAATAAATATTATCCCAAACAACCAAAAATTCCACCACTTGATCTTTCTTGGTTTCTGTCCGAGTTGTGGTATACGTTTACGACTTAAATTAGTCGCGATGCCCCCTAAGACAATAAGCAGTGGGAATATCCACGGTTGTTTGAAAAGGAGAAAGGTTGCAACAGCACACACACCCATTATTGTCCACGTAATCGTGTTTTTTATGGAAATCTGAAATGCCATCACTGTAGCATACACAAGAAACCCAACCGCCATTGGGGGAATAAATTTGAAAATATCTACATTAAGTGCTTTCTTGTCTATATAATGCAAAAGAAAAGATAATGCTCCCATTAAAATACTGGCTGGCAAAATCCAAATAATAAGTGTAAGAACAGCCAGCACCACTCCGCCCCTTTTATATCCGATCAAAGTCAGCGTTTGCGTAGATGATGCGCCGGGAAGTAATTGGCAAAAGGCTGTATACTCCATTAGCTCCTGTTCGGTTACGTACGGTCTTCTTTGAACAAAAGTTTTTAGCATCATTCCGATATGTGCTTGCGGCCCACCAAAAGCAGTCAAGCTATGAACAAAAACAGATTTTAAAAATGGAATGTGGCGAAGCAGCATGGTTGACTAAAAATAAAAAATATAATCCAAGCCATAGGATTCTTAATTGAAAAATAATTTCCGGTAAATTCATGAAAATTTACATCATGAGACATTTCATTTTGATTCTTTCCTCCTTCACTATATCTATACTTCTAAGTGCGCAAAAAAAAAGTAATAACGACTTAACTGAAAAGATTAATGTAGCTACCAGTAAAATTGAATCGAAATGTATTGCATGGAGAAGAGACATTCATCAACATCCTGAGTTGGGAAATAATGAATTCAGAACGGCGAAATTAATTGCAGACCATCTTCGTGGCCTTGGAATGGAAGTAAAAGAAAATGTTGCAAAGACGGGGGTAGTTGGAATTCTTAAAGGTGCTAAGCCCGGTCCCTGTATCGCTTTGCGGGCCGATATAGATGGCTTGCCAATAACAGAAAGAGCTGACCTGGCTTTTGCTTCAAAAGTAAAATCAACATATAATGGACAGGAGGTTGGAGTGATGCATGCTTGCGGGCATGATACACATGTTGCAATATTGATGAGTGTTGCAGAAATTTTAGTGGGAATGAAAGGCGAATTGAAAGGGATCGTAAAATTTATTTTTCAACCTGCAGAAGAAGGCCCGCCAGAAGGTGAAGAAGGCGGTGCTCCACTCATGATCAAAGAAGGAGTTTTGGAAAACCCAAAAGTGGATGTCATGTTTGGTCTTCATATCAGTTCCCAAACCGATGTTGGGAAAATCACTTACAGAAGCGAAGGAATTATGGCTGCATCTGACTGGTATACGATTAAAGTAAAAGGTAAACAAACACACGGCTCGCAACCATGGACAGGCGTTGACCCGGTTGTTATTTCGGCACAAATTATAAATGGTTTACAAACGATAATAAGCCGGCAAACAGATATCACAAAAAATCCGGCAGTTATTTCAGTTACAACAGTTCATGGAGGCGTGCGAACCAATATTCTCCCTGAAGAAATAACAATGACGGGAACGATAAGAACTCTTGATACTGCAACACAGCGTTCAATTCATGAGAAAATAAAATTGACTGCATCAAAGATTGCAGAAGCATCGGGAGCAACCGCAGAAATAACCATCGATAATAAAACGCTGGTCACTTACAACGATCCCGCATTAACGAAGCAAATGTTGCCAAGTTTCTATAAAGCAGCGGGGGAGCAAAATGTAGTAGAAATACCGCCAGTTACAGGATCCGAAGATTTTTCTTTTTTTGCAGAAAAAGTTCCATCGATCTTTTTCTTCATTGGTGGTAAACAGATAGGCGTTGACCCGAAAAAAGTATTTCCGCACCATACACCGGATTTTTGGATCGATGAAAGCGGTATGAAAACCGGCATTAAAGCGTTTTGCAATCTTGTTTTTGATTACATGAATATGCCAACAACTTCCACACAGGTTGCTCCAGGTAAGAAGCCTTTTTAATTTATGAAAAAACTCTTTATTTCCTTGCTTTGTTTTGGCTGTATTATTTTTTTATTTGGTCAAAAAACTGATAACAAGCTTCAGAAAAAAATAGAAGAAACAGTAAAAGGATTCAATGGGGACATCGGTATTTATGTAAAAAATCTACGTACCGGTAAAACGATTTCTATAAATGCAGATACTATTTTCCCTACAGCAAGCATTGTAAAAGTTCCGATCCTTGTCGGAATTATGCATAAAATTCAAAGCGGTGAGCTGGCTTATGATTCAACATTGGTTTATAAAGATTCATTGTTGTATGAGGGCGTGGATATTCTTGGTTCATTTAAAAATGATGAAAAAATCTTGCTGAAGAAAATAATGATGCTGATGCTAACTACAAGCGACAACACGGCAAGTTTATGGCTACAAAGCCTGGCAGGAAAAGGAACAAGAATAAATGAAATACTTGACAGTCTTGGACTCGTTTACACAAGAATCAATTCAAGAACTCCCGGGAGAGAAAACAACAGAACACAGTATGGTTGGGGTCAAACCACTCCCAGAGAAATGGGAACAGTCTTCGAAAAAATTTATCGTAATGAAATTTTTTCTGTTGCTGCTTGTGATCGAATGATGCGATCGCTTGGAAGGAACTATTGGGATCAGCATGAAGCCATTTCTCAAATTCCTCCATATATTGAAGTATTCAGTAAGAATGGCTGCGTAAATGCAAGCCGCAGTGAGGTATTACTTGTAAACGCCCCACACAACCCCTACATATTCTCCATTTTTACCAAGAATAATAAGGATACACAATGGACGCATGCTAATGAAGCCTGGACAATGGCCAGAAAAATTTCACTAATGCTTTGGAGATATTTTGCAAAGAAGGATAAATGGGAGCCCCCAACAAAATAAACCTCATTTAAACAATTGGTATACGATCAGGCTCATCACATAAGCCAGCCCTGTCATATAAACCAATTGAATGATCGGCCACTTCCAGCTTCTTGTTTCCCGTTTTACTACAGCGAGTGTACTCATACATTGCATAGCAAACACATAAAATATCATTAATGATAAGCCGGAGGCAAGTGTATAAACCGGTGTTCCATCTTTCTTTTTTGCTGCTTTCATTTTATCGCGAAGTCTTAACTCATTTTCATCCTGGTCGCCCACACTATAGAGTGTTGCCATGGTGCCAACAAAAACTTCTCTCGCGGCAAATGATGTAATGAGTGCAATACCAATTTTCCAATCATACCCCAATGGCTCAATTGCCGGCTCAATTGATTTTCCGAGAATACCCGCATAAGAATTTTCCAGCTTAAGCGTTTGGTACGTATTATCAGCCTGTTCCTGATCAGTACCCGGCAACGATTTTATATGATCGATCCTTGCCTTTACTTCATTCATTCTTTTTCCCGGTCCAAAAGAACTCAATGCCCAAAGAACCAGGCTTATTAACATGATAACTTTGCCCGCATCAAATACAAAGATCTTCGCTTTGTTGATCATTGTCTGCAACACATTGCCCCAGCGTGGCGAACGGTAAGTCGGCAATTCAAGAATAAAAAAACTTCTTTCCTTTATTTTAATAAACCAACGTGCAACAGAGGCAACAACTAATGCCATCAGCAATCCAAGTAAATAAAGCCCCATCATCACAAGACCCTGAACACCTAAGAAGCCGAATAAATAATTATTCGGAATAACCAGGGCAATAAGAATCGTAAATACAGGCAATCTTGCGGAACAGCTCATCAATGGTGTGATCAAGATCGTCAGCAATCTTTCTTTCCTGTTTTCAATACTTCTTGCACTCATGATAGCAGGTACAGCACAGGCAAATCCACTGATCATTGGCATCACACTTTTCCCATTTAATCCAACACTTCGCATAAGCCTGTCAGAAAGAAAACTAATACGAGCCATATAGCCACTGTCCTCGAGAACAGTGATCAGTCCAAACAAGATCATTATCTGAGGCACAAATACAAGTATGCCGCTCAATCCTGCAACCACGCCGTTCAAGACCAGGTCACTCCACCACGTCTCGGGTAATACTCCTGATAAAAATGAATTGAGTTTTGCAAAACCCAACTCGATCCAATCCATGGGGTATTGTGCAATAAGAAAAACACTCTGAAACAATAAAAATAAAACTGCAAGCAGGATCAGGTATCCCCAGCGACGATGTAATAATATGTTATCAAGCTTATCTGTAAACAGGGTCCTTTGCAAAGGGTCCGGCTCCACCACAGTTTGCTGCATGATCGTCTTAATGCGTGCATAACGGTCCGTTATTTCTTCAGCCTGTGATAATGTCTTATTGAGTGGGATGTCTTTTATAG
>CBFGXP010000016.1:0-31358 GCA_965652775.1 uncultured bacterium | reverse complement strand
TAGAGCATCAGATTGTGGTTCTGAGGGTCGTGGGTTCGAACCCCATTGGTTACCCAAATAAAAAAACCTTCTGCTTATAGAAGGTTTTTTATTTTCATACTATCCACCATTCATCAAAAAGCTCTGTTAAAAGGAATTACATGTAAGAAAAACCATGTTTTTGCGTTATTTTTACGAAGAATGCTAAAGCTGATAAATTATATGACAAACTTTAAAAGATTACCTATCCTGATCATCCTGTTGCTTGTCGCAGGTGTATTTTTTGCCGGTTCCGTAAAAAAGGAAACTGATCCTCCCGGTAAATATGAAAAGATACTTCATAATGTGACTGACATGTTGAAGGAGGCGCACTATAGCCCTAAGCTCATTGATGACAGCTTTTCTAAAAAGATATATCACAAGTATTTTGAAGTGCTTGATCCTAATAAAAATATCTTTTTGAAAGAAGACATTGAATCTCTGAAAAAATTTGAATTCAGAATTGATGATGAAATGAAAGGCGCTGACGTTGAATTTTTCAAAGCAGTGGGTCAGATTTTTAATAAAAGAATGGAAGATGCGGCTTTAATGTATAAAGATATATTGAGTAAGCCTTTTAATTATTCTATAGATGAAACATATGCAGGGGATCCTGATAAAATAAAATTTCCAGCAACGGATGCCGACAAAAAAGAAAGTTGGAGAAAATGGCTTAAATACCAATCCCTGGACAGGTATGTAGACCTGATAGAAACAAGAGACAAAAACAAAGACAGGCCGGATTTTAAAGTAAAATCAAATGATGAGCTTGAAGTTGAAGCCAGGGAAAAAGTAAGTAAGGTGATGGAAAGGACTTTTGAACGGTATCGTTTCAAATTTTCTGAAGACGATAAATTCAACTTGTTTGTAAGTATTATCACTAATACAATGGATCCTCATACGGAGTTTTTTCCTCCCGTAGACAAAAGATATTTTGATGAGCAAATGAGCGGCCGCTTTTTTGGAATTGGAGCTTCGCTTCTTTATGATGAAGGCAATATCAAAATAAATACACTGGTTGCTGGCAGCCCTGCATGGAAAAGCGGGGAAGTGCAGGTGGGT
This sequence comes from uncultured bacterium, assembly GCA_965652775.1. Lineage (GTDB taxonomy): Bacteria > Bacteroidota > Bacteroidia > Chitinophagales > Chitinophagaceae > VBAS01. Next base: position 30,278 of record CBFGXP010000016.1, on the reverse strand, counting down.
GATATTATTCTGAAAGTAGGGCAAGGGAAAGAAGAGCCAACGGAACTTACAGGTTTCGTTGTCGAAGACGCAGTAAAGCTTATTCGCGGTAAAAAAGGGACTGATGTAAGGCTGACCTTAAAAAAGCAGGATGGTTCGGTAAAGGTAGTTACATTGGTTCGTGATGAAATAGTACAGGACGAATCATTTGCCCGCAGCGCAATTATCAATAATGGCAATTCAAGACTTGGATATATCTATCTTCCTGAATTCTACGCTGATTTTGACAGGCCAAATGGTGCCCGTTGTTATATAGATGTTGCAAAAGAGATCATCAAACTTAAAGAAGATAAAGTCGATGGCATCATCATGGATCTGCGTAATAATGGCGGTGGCTCATTATACGACGTGGTTCAAATGGTAGGTTTATTTATCGAGAAAGGCCCGATTGTACAAGTAAAAGACCGTGATGGCAAGCCAAATATCCTTGAAGATAAAAATCGTGAAGTATTATATGATGGCCCGCTTACAGTAATGGTAAATGAATTCAGCGCTTCTGCTTCAGAGATCTTTGCTGCTGCGATCCAGGATTATGGTCGTGGTGTTGTGATTGGGAGTACTACAACTTATGGTAAAGGAACTGTGCAACGTAATCTCGGTCTTGATCCTGAATCAGGTTATTTGAATTCTAATTCTGACCTGGGAACCATTAAATTAACCTTGCAAAAATTCTATAGAGTTAATGGCGGTTCCACTCAATTAAAAGGCGTTACATCTGATATTGTTTTACCTGATAATTATGAGTTCCTGAAATTCCGCGAAAAAGATGAACCCGACGCATTGCCATGGGATGAAATTAAAAAAGCATCGATCAGCAACTGGAGATCAGGTTATGAATTGTCAACTATTCAAAAATTAAGCGACGCTAGATTACAAACAAATGAGGCGTTTAAATTGATAAAAGAAAATACAGAATGGCTTGCAAAACAAAATGACAGGGAATATTCTTTGAATTTCGATAAATACCAGAAAGAACAAAAAGCAATAAGAACTACGGTTCGCCAGATCGAATCCTTAAAGAAATTGCAGCATGATATGGACGTAACTTCTCTTCCCCAGGACGCAAACAGGTTTAGTTATGATAAGGGGAAACAAGATCGGTTTGACCAGTGGATCAAAAACCTACGTAAGGACATTTATATAGACCAGGCAGCAAAAGTTACTGCTGATATGGTGGTGCAAAAAAATATGGCGCAGAACAAAGCTGAAGAACCAAAGAAGCCGTTTTAATAACGATAAGAACTTGAAAAAAACCCCGCTCAAAGTCGGGGTTTTTTTATAAATACCTTTCCTTGATTACCTGGCAATGATGATTAACATGCCCTGCAACGATATATCCAATTCCTAGCACATAGGTGGAATGTTCGCTGGCAACTCCCTCAGCTTCCAGTTGCTCATTGTCAAACGAAGCAAACATCGCTTCTGACGCTTTACGTAAAGCGGAGAATTCCTCCACCAAATCATTCCAGGTTCTTTTGTCTGCCTTTGCTGTTTGAGCAAAAAGATTCTCGTCAAAGCCTGGTAGGGGAGTATCATCTTTTCTAGCAAACCGAAGTGCACGATAGGTGAATACTCTTTCTCCATCAATCATATGCTGTACTACTTCTTTTATTGTCCATTTACCATCAGCATACCGATGGTCATGTTTCTCTGCGGGTATAGATTTTAGAAGAGCAAATAATTCAGATGTGCTATTTCGCAAAGCCGACATCACATCATTTTCTTTTGCTTTACTGATGTAGCCATGATAGAATTCGGGAACTCGGGATAGATCTGGACGAGGCATTGTTGAATGTTTTACAATTTAAGTTCAGGTCTTTTTTTATTGGATGTTTTCTGAAACGGAAGCAAAGTTATCTTTCTCATTGATGCTCTATACTTCAAATCCCGGATTATTTTTTGTCAGCAATTATTCTGTTTGAATAATTGCTATGTTGTAAAACCTTGATCACTTTTCCGGAATTATCCTTTTCAAATCTAATTTCCTCTCCAAGAGTTTTGTCCGAACGAACTCTTCTGAATATATCTTCGGAAACATGCTGGAGTATCGTCATTCCTTCGTCAGGATTCACATTAGGCAGGTTCAACATCACTAAATTTCCATACCAGGGAATAATTATTCTTTCTGAACCCCATGGCTGTGATGTGTAAGTGCCCGAATACTGCTCCAGGTCAACGTTGGTTTTTTTAGCGGTTTTGTCCTTTGGAATTTTAGCGATGATCTCACGAATTTCCTTAGCGAAAAGCTCCGGACTTTCGCCACCCGCATTAATCATTACTATATATGCCATTTTTTCTTTTGGATCAAGTTGGAATGTGGTTCGATAGCCTGGGCAGGAGCCACCATGACCGATCATGGTAGTTCCATCTTGCTGAGTGATACCGAAGCCTAGTCCCCAAAATGTTTTCCAGTCGGGATCAATCCATTGAACACGATGCATTTCTTTTAGTGTGGAGGATTTAAGTATTTCAGCACCTCCATTTTTCAGCAATCTGAATTGCCATGAGGCAAACTTAGCAAGGTCTTCAACATTTGAAGAGTATCCTGCTGCTGCCTTAATACCTTTTGCATCAAACAAATTAATCTTATCCCGTGATCCTTCACGTTTGATAGCTCCATACCCAATTGCCATTTGCTTTCCCCATTCCGCCTTAGGCATGTATGTACGTGTAGAATTAAGTTTCAAAGGCTTCAGAATATTTTCCTCAACATACATATCATAAGATTTTCCGGAGATTTTTTCAACAACCTCGCCCAGAAGTGTAATTCCTAAATTGCTGTACTGAAAATAGGTTGATGGGGGATATAGCGTTTGTTGTTCACCTAATTTAGCGTTCAATTGTTCTTGTGAAGGAAACGGAAAATCAGGTCCTGTCCAGTATGGAAAGTCTGATTCACGCGGCAACCCTGAAGAATGCGTTAATAAAGAGCGAATAGTAATAGGACCGCTTTCTTTGTATTGTTGCTTAAGGTTATAATTTGGAAGAATAGCTTCAATGTTATCATCAAGTCGGAGTTTGCCAGCATCATACAATTGCATTATGGCAACAGAAGTAAAAAGTTTGGATATGGAACAAATGCTGTAAAGTGTATTCGTTGAAGCTGGAATCTTCCCGTCGTTATTAGCCATTCCAAATGCTTTACTCCAGATTGTTTCCTGATCTTTCACAATAGCGACCGAGATTGAAGGTATATCCGAATAATCTCTTTGTGCCTGTATCCAGGAATTGATCAAATGAAGGGCATCTGTATAGTCTATGGCTTGATTTTGGGAGAATGATTTTTGAACAGACAAGAATAAAATAAAACAAGTCAGGAAATATTTCATAAGCTAGTAGTTTAGTGTATAAAAATATTTTTAGTTTATTAACCGACTCTTTAATCTAATTATTTACTATTTCACCTGAAGTTAAATACAAAAAACGAATAAAGAAAGGTGAGCTGTTCATTGCTGGTAAATGCACACGTTGTGCCCCGCATTTTGGGTTAAGCCCCGTTGTAAATAAAAAAACCTTCGCCTCGACTAAGTCGGGGCGAAGGTTTTCAAAATCATTTATACTAAAATCTACCTACGCTAAAGCTTCGGTAGTTAAGTCAGAATGCCTTCAATTGATTGTTTGTCGTTCTTTCACCTTTCAACGTTGACGCAAGTTTCAATGCTTCGTATGCATTTATCACACCGCCACTTTTTGAAATCTCAGACATCTTTACTTTTCTACCTGAGGATGGAACATTCACATCAAAAGCGGGAGCAACTGCAGATTTTTCAATAACATATTTTACCTGTTCTGCACTAAGGTTAGGATAATATTCAAGTATCAATGCTGCCAGTCCGGCTACAACCGGTGAGGCCATACTTGTTCCTTGGGCATTACCATAAGTATTGCCGCCGGGAATTGTCGAATAGATCTTCATTCCGGGAGCAAACACATCTACTTCATCTTTTCCATAGTTAGAAAATCCTGCTGTCAACGAATTATATTTGATTCCCTCAGCCGTAGCCTGGTCAATTGACAAATCACCGCTTGCACCAACAGTGATCCAGTTACTCGCTCTTTTCTTATTTTCCTGGTAAACAGGACTGGGGAAATTCCAGGTTGTATCTATATTCTTTGCATCATTGCCCGCTGCATGTACAAGCAATACTCCTTTTGCTCTTGCATATTCAACCGCTTCGTCCACCCATTTTTTCTCAGGAGAAAAACTCTTACCAAAACTCATATTGATCACCTGTGCGCCGTTATCAACTGCATAACGAATCGCCAGCGCAATATCTTTATCATGCTCATCACCATCAGGCACGGCACGAAGCGTCATAATTTTTACATTGTCGGCCACACCGTCAACTCCTAATTTGTTATTTCTTTTTGCCCCGATAATACCTGAAACGTGTGTGCCATGAAAGGCAGCTTTATTATCAACGAAAACATTATTGTTTCCGTAATACTTATCATTAAAATCTTTATAATTATCCTTGACAATGTCGTCACGGTAGTTTTTTGGAGCCAGTTCTTTTGCATCTGCCTTTCTCTGTTCGCCATTCACAAAATCTCTGAATCCTTCCATGAATTCTTTATTGGTGATTTCCAGTGCTTCGTTTGCCTTCATTAAACCGTAAAGTGCATTTTTTGCATTCATAACCTTTAAGTCATTCAACTCTGCTTTTTCTAATTCTTTACCCGTGAATTCTTTTTTGCCCAGGGCAACCTGCAGCATGCTGTCGCTTTTTGCTAAATTCTCATATGCCACTTTCAAAATAGCAATATCAATTTCCGGCCCATCAGCTGCACCATACATCTCTTCTCTTGCCTTGCTCCACATTTCATAGATGATAGCTTCATCTTTTGACAATGACTTGGGATCAATATCTTTTCCCTCGTATTTATCCTTATACTGGTGGTAAACGCGGTCTCTTTCATAAGAATCTACAGTTACGTTTCTTCCATCTTTTCCGCCAATAAAATTCCAACCGTAAATATCATCGACATAACCGTTTTTATCATCATCTACACCATTACCCGGAATTTCTTTTGGATTACGCCATAATACGTCTTTCAGATCTTCATGTAGGGTGTCAACTCCTGAATCAATAACTGCAACTACAACAGTCTTACTTTTCTTACCTTTTAAAAACTGATACGCTTTATCGAGGCTAATGCCATTAACGCCCTTTTCCTTAATATCCTGCAGGTGCCATCCATTTGGCAGAGGTTCCTTCACACTTGTCTGGGCGATACTCGTTGTGTTGATTAAAGCCAGAGCGATTATCACAAAGCCCGTTAAGATTCTATTCATTTTAAATTGATTTTAAATACAAAGATTAAAAAAGGAGCAAAATTAAATAAACCATCCATACTATTTTAATAAACCCTCACAAGAAGGTGGGAAATTCATGACAATAAAAGAGCCAAAAGAAAACCTCCCGGTTGCATGGGGAGGTTTTTTAACTCTTTAATTATTTCTCAGTTTTAGTTCGACCCTTCGATTAAGGGCCCTTTCCTGTTCTGTCTTGCCCTCATTCAATGGTTTAGTAGGACCAAAGCCCTGGGAAGTCAACCTTGATGGGTCAACGCCTTTTTTAACGAGGTATTTTTTCACCGTTTCCGCTCTTTCGTTTGACAGCTTCATGTTTGCATTAAAACTTCCGTCACTACTTGTATGCCCTTCAATATCAAGCTTAAGCCCTGATTCCTTAATCAGTAGTTCGGCAATCTCATCCAATACTTTTTCGGATTGCAATACCAACGTGGCTTTTGCAAAATTGAACTGGATCTTTCTTGCCGCGTATTCGACTTTTTGTATGATCTCTTTTTTTATTTCGGGACAACCACTGTTTTCTTTAAGTCCCGGTTCATTTACACATTTATCTTCCTCATCATTTACGCCATCGGCATCTGTATCAGGAATAGGGCAGCCACTATAGCGACCCAGACCCGGCACAGTAGGGCATTTATCATCCTCATCATTGATCGCATCTTTATCTGTATCCGGAATTGGACAACCTTCATATTTTGCGACACCGGGCACGCTCACACATTTATCTTTATCATCTGTGATACCATCTCTATCTGTATCGACCAAAGGACAACCAAAATTCGAAACCAATCCCTTCTCTGTTGGACATTTATCTTCTTTATCTGTTATTCCGTCAGCATCTGTATCAGGACAACCTTTTGTTACCAGTGGTCCGGGTTCGGTAATACATAGATCTTCTTTATCAATGATGCCATCGGCGTCAGTGTCTTTTGGAGCTTCTTCAAGAGAAATTGGCTTGCCAATGAAAATACCAAGCGTTGCGCCGATAACCTGGTTTTTAAAACTTCCATCGTAGGTGGCAGTATACATATCGGTAAGCCCGCGGCTATAATTTCCTGCTATGAAAAGACCACCGAACTCAATACCTGCCGTTCCGTTTACACCAAAATCAAATGTCTTATATTTTCCTGGTCCGTCACCTATCGGAAGATCAGTGTTCTCTTCCGTTTCGAACTTTCCATTCTTCAGATATGTTTCCTTTCTTTCCAGACCGTTGTAGAAAAACGAAAGATAAGGTCCACCACCAATAAAGAATTTTGTTTTACCACTTATTGGAATCTTATAGACAACATTCAAAGGAATGTCAATATAGTTGACAAACTGTTTTGCATCTATGCTGATGTAATTATAGACAGTAGTATCATAAGTACTGAAGAATTTTCGTCCTTTATTATAAAACATGACAGCTGGCTGTGCATAGAATTTTGAATTTAAGCCAAGCTGAAGATCGGCCATAAAACCAAAATGTGCACCAGTCCGGTTGCTGTAATTACTTTCTGCCCAATTGGGCAGACTATTAGTTTCATTGATTGTAGAAGTATGACCACCGCCAGCAAGGGCTACTCGTAATTGTGCATTTGAAATTTGCCACGAAATAAGCAAAATAGCTGCAAGAAGTAATGATTTTTTCATCGGATGATTTTTCATAGATATTGACTGATATTCAACGTACAAAGGTTGAAATTATTTCGCAGAAATCATAGCAATCTGCGATTTGAAAGGGTTTCCGCTTAAATATCAAACTTTATTCCCTGGGCCAATGGAAGACTGTTGCCGAAATTGATCGTGTTGGTTTGCCGACGCATATAATTTTTCCATGAATCGCTGCCGCTTTCACGGCCACCACCTGTTTCTTTTTCGCCCCCAAAGGCCCCGCCAATTTCAGCTCCACTGGTGCCAATGTTTACATTCGCAATCCCACAATCGCTACCGGATGATGAAAGAAATTGCTCGGCTTCACGAAGGTTCAACGTCATGATCGCTGATGAAAGACCTTGCGGTACGCCGTTTTGAATGGCAATTGCATCATCAACTGTTTTATATTTCAATAAGTATAGAATTGGAGCAAACGTTTCGTGTTGCACAATTTTATAATCCTGTTGCACTTCAGCGATACATGGTTTTACATAGCAACCACTTTCAAAACCATCACCTTTCAAAACTCCACCTTCAACAATAAATCTTCCTCCCTCTTTTTTACATGCATCAATTGCAGATTCATACATTTTCACTGCATCTTTATCGATCAGGGGGCCTACATGATTATGTTCATCCAAAGGATTTCCAATCCTTAATTGTGAGTAAGCCGTAGCTAATTTCTGTTTTACATTATCATAAACATCTTCGTGAATGATCAATCTTCTCGTTGTAGTGCAACGCTGACCGGCCGTACCAACAGCGCCAAACAGTGCTCCGCGGATCGCCATATCAATGTCCGCATTTTTTGAAATTATGATAGCATTGTTGCCACCAAGTTCCAACAATGCTCTTCCTAATCTTGCCCCTACTGCTGCGCCAACAGCTTTTCCCATCCTGGTAGAACCTGTTGCTGATACAAGTGGAATTCTTGAATCGCTTGCCATCCATTCACCCACTTCACGACCTCCGATAACTAAACAAGAAACACCTTCGGGTACATCATTCCTGGCAAACACTTCTGAAATTATATGCTGACATGCGATGCCACACAATGGAGTTTTTTCCGATGGTTTCCATATACACACATCACCACATACTAAAGCAAGCATGCTATTCCAACTCCATACAGCCACCGGAAAATTAAATGCAGAAATAATTCCAACGATGCCTAAAGGATGCCATTGCTCATACATTCTATGACCGGGACGTTCGCTATGCATGCTTAGTCCATAAAGTTGTCTTGACAAACCGACGGCAAAATCGCAGATATCGATCATTTCCTGCACTTCACCGTAACCTTCCTGCAAGCTTTTACCCATTTCAAAAGAAACAAGCTTGCCCAATGGTTCTTTATATTTTCTGAATGCTTCACCTACCTGTCGTACAATTTCGCCTCGCTGTGGTGCGGGAACCATTCGCCATTTTTTAAAAGCCGCCTCAGCGCTTTGAAGTAATTCTTCGTAACCTTTTTTATCTGCTGAAATAACCGAGCCGATCAATTTACCATCAACGGGAGAGAAAGAGTCTATTTTTTCACCACCAGACTTTATCCATTTGCTACCGGTACTTAAACCATTGTTATTAGTTTCTACATGCAAAACTTCCAGGAAATCCATTTGTACTATTTAGAATGCAAAATTAAAGATGAAGGATCATACTTGCGATGATAAAACAACAATGTTGTTTCAAGCGAGTACTAATACTGTTCGGATTCACTAGGAAACGTTTTTCCTTTTACATCGCTGATGTATTGCTGAACAGCTTTTGTTACCTGCTCATTTAGATTTAAATATTGACGGAGGAACCGTGGTTTAAATTCGGTATTGATGCCAAGCATATCATGCATCACCAGTACCTGGCCGTCGCAATACATACCGGCACCGATGCCGATCGTTGGTATATGCAAACTTTGAGTGACTTCTTTTGCCAATTGCGCAGGTATCTTTTCAAGCACTATTGCAAAGCAGCCTGCTTTTTCAAGGATCTTTGCATCGCGACGTAATTTATTTGCTTCCTCTTCTTCTTTTGCACGAACTGTATAAGTACCGAATTTATAAATTGATTGCGGTGTTAAACCTAAATGTCCCATTACAGGGATCCCCGCGGAAACAATTCTTTTCACAGAATCAATAACTTCTTCGCCCCCTTCTAATTTTATTGAATGTGCCCCTGTTTCCTTCATAATACGAATAGCGGAAGCAAGCGCAATATCAGAATTGGACTGGTAGGAACCAAAAGGAAGATCAACGACAACAAGACACCTGTTTACGCCACGAATAACTGCAGAAGCATGATAGATCATATGGTCAAGAGTGACGGGTAACGTTGTCTCATGACCAGCCATTACATTGGAAGCAGAATCACCAACAAGGATGATATCAATGCCGGCACCATCGATGATTCTGCCAAAAGAATAATCATATGCTGTCAGCATGCTGATCTTTTCACCGGCAGTTTTCATTTTCTGCAAGGTGTTTGTCGTTACTTTCTTTACTTCCTTATTTACTGACATAGTACCACGTTTTTCTGGATTTAGAGGGATTATGCGGAAAAGTTATGGTTATTTTCTTTCCTGTAGCAAAAATTGTATTGCTTCGATTTGTAGACTAATCTCCTGGTTTCTTCTTATGAGGTACCGCCTCTTTCTATGTATGCTTTCGATCAAATCAGTCGTGGTTCTTTTACTTCTTCATATAAGATATGAATCAACCCGTCAGCTAAACCAATTTTGGGAACATATATTTCTTCAGCGTCTGCCCAACGCAGGACATTTATAAAAATTAAAAGCGCCGGGACGATTACATCCGCTCTATCCTCCCTTAAATGATATAAGGTCATTCTTTGGTTAATAGACAAGTTGCTGAATTCTTTGAAATAATCCCGGAGCAGATCAAGTGTTAACGGTTTGCCCTCTTTGCGTTTTGAAAGAGAAAATATTTTATTGATGTTTCCACCTGAGCCGATTGCAGTTACATGATGATACCCTTTTGTTCGTTCCTTAATAAATTCTTTCATTTCATCCCAGAGTGATTCATTCACCTGGTTTTTCAACAATCGTATAGTACCTATATTAAAGGATTCTTTAAAGACAAGCTTTCCATCACTGAAAAAAGTAAGCTCAGTGCTGCCACCGCCAACATCAATATATAAATAAGATTCTTCCTTTGTCATGCCCTCCGCTATATGATTTTCGTAAATGAGTGACGCTTCTTCCTGCCCTGAAATGATCCTTATCTCAATTCCTGTTTCGGCTTTCACCTTACGTATGATCTCTGCGCCATTAGATGCATCACGCATTGCGGAAGTAGCGCAAGCTTTTACATGTATCACCTCATAAACATCAAGAAGAAGTTTATAGCTCTTCATGGTCTTAATGATCTTGTCAACTTTGTTTGGAGGGATTTCGCCTTTGTCAAATACTTCAAATCCAAGTCGAAGGGGTGCCCGAACAAGTGCTGCTTTTATGAATTCCGGATTGCCTTGCGGGCCTTTTAGTACATCGGAAATTAGCAGCCGTGCTGCATTACTTCCAATATCAATTGCTGCCAATCTCAACGTTTACGGGTGTTTGGGTTTTTTTATAAAGATATTTATAGGTCTCTACCTGGCTCCGAACCTTTTTTCTTCCACTATTGATGTAATCATTACTAAGTTCATTATTCAAGCGCCTTGCTTTCACATTATCGAGTAACTGTATTTCAAGGATATCTTTTAATTCTTTTTTTATTTGTTCATCCGTTATCAGGCAGCTGGCTTCAACACGATGATCAAGATTTCTTACCATCCAGTCGGCCGAAGATATATAAACTTTCTCTTTACCGTTGTTATGAAATACCCACACCCGTGCATGTTCAAGATATTCATCGACGATACTGATTGCATTTACCGGCTTCAAGTATTTTTTGCTTTCAGATCGCATGCAAAAAATTCCACGCACTATTAAATTGAGATCCACACCAACTTTTGCCGCTTCATTTAGTTTCATAATAAGCGATTCATCAGAAAGTGAATTCATCTTAAGTGTTATCGATGCTGGTTTCCCGCTTTTTGCATTTTTGATCTCCGTTTCGATATGACCAAAAATTTTTTGCCTGAGAATATCGGGGCTCGGAAATACAATTGAACAATCCTTCAGATACTGAGTACCAAGTCTTGGCGTTTCCACGAAATTAAATATCCTGTTTACATCCATCATGATCTCCTTATTGCTGGTAAGCAAACAATGGTCGGCATATATCCGTGCAGTCTTTTCATTTAGATTACCTGTGCTGACAAAGCCATAATAAATAGTTTTATCGTGTACTCTTTTTTTGATCATGCAAAGTTTAGCATGGATTTTCATATCCGGTATCCCGATGAATACCCTTGCACCTTCTTCTTCCAATCTCTCTTTCCATTCAAGATTGGCTTCTTCATCAAATCTTGCTCTTAGTTCAAGCATCACTGTTACCTGCTTGCCATTGCGTACAGCATTCACCAGAGCGTTCATGATCTTTGATTGGGGAGCAAGCCTGTACCCGGTGATTTTTATTGCTGTCACATCCGGATCAATAGCTGCTTCGCGCAGCAGATCGATCACGGGACTGAACGAGTGATAAGGAAAGTGGAGCATAATATCCTTTTTCATTACCACATCGGTTACTCTTTGTCCTTCCTGCAATTCAGGATGATCAAATGGTTTACGCCGCTGACTTCTCACTTTAAAAATATGTTCAGGAAATTCCATGAAGTCGCGAAAATTATGAATTCGGCCCCCCGGTATCAAATTATCTCTTTTGGAAAGATTAAGACGACGGATCAGATATTCCAGCATACCCGGGTCCATTTCACGATCGTATACAAATCGAACCGGTTTTCCTTTTTTTCGGTTCTTTAATGCCTTTTCGAGTTTTTGAATAATGGAAGTATGAATGTCATTATCAATATCTATTTCCGCATCGCGGGTAACCTTAAATATATAAGAGGAATATTGATCATAGCCGAAAAAAGAAAAAATCTCCGGAAGGTTAAAACGAATAACATCCTCTAACAAAATGATATGGTGCTCATCCGGGCGGGGAGAAGGTAGTACAACGAAACGATTCAAAACATTCGGAATTTCAATCAATGCATATTTTCTTTTCAGTGCACTTTCTTTTTTCCACATCACAACGGCGAGATAAATTGATGTATCTCTGAGCGAGGGAAAATTGGGAATACTTTCGATCATGAGCGGAATGATATTGGTGCTCACTTCATTTTCATAGTACTGCGTTACAAAATCCTGCTGTTCCCGGTTCAACTCGTTTTCTTTTACAAGAAATATCTTTTCATGCTTTAATTCCGAAAAAATATTTTCCCAAATCCGGCTGAATTCACTTTGCTGGTTCAATACCGTCATTTGAATATCATCCAGTATTTCCTGTGGATTATCTTCAAGATGCATTTTCGATTTTTCACCAACACTTACCATTCTTCGTAAGGTAGCCACACGTACACGAAAAAACTCATCAAGATTATTTGAAAAAATACCCAGAAACCGAATTCGTTCCCGTAACGGCACCGTTGAATCGGCAGCCTCCTGTAAAACTCTTCCGTTAAAGGAAAGCCAGCTGACATCTCTGAAAATCGTTTTATGTTTTTTATCCGGATTCATAAAAACATTTCTTATTCTGTAATGGATAAAATTAAGGAAGTGGTGTGATGAAAAATATTAATTTTTAGATGCAAAATCTGATTGAATGGTTTCTTCAGTGAGCGAAGAAATACGAAGTTTTTTTTTATTGTATCTCGTAATCAGTAAAAAACAAACCATACCACCGATAAGAATGATCGCTGTTTGCGCTGCCCACATAAGGGTGCCTGAGGCAATACCCGTAGTATCAGGATCGAGTCCGTATAAAGCTAAAAGTTGGGCGATAAGCACCGGGTATGCGCCAATTCCGCCGGGGGTTAAAATGATCCCTATCGTTCCCACAACCAAAGCCGCAAGTCCCCCGGAGAATCCGAGGTATTGCGTTTCCCTTAATGCATATAGACCTGCAGTGGAAGCAAACCAATACATGGTCCATATTAATAAACTATGAAAGATAAACCAGCCCTTATGCTCAAGATTGTTGATACTTGAAAGCCCATGTAGAATGTTCTTAATTGATTTCTTTATTCGGCCGATGATATCGATGTGGCCAAATCGTTTTAATATTATATAAAAGACAACAAGAACTAAGATAAAAATGCCGAGTGCGACCAATGCTTTTTCAGTAGAAAGATTTCCGGTCTTATCATGAAAAAATTGTTTGAGCAGGTTGGTCATCATTTGCCCGAAAATGTCACCTTGTAATATCAACGCCGAAATAAAAACGATAATGAGACAAACAAGATCCACCGCTCTTTCAACCAGGATAGTACCGATCAATTTATCAACTTTGAATTTCTCATACCGTGCCAGTAGGGTGCATTTAAATACCTCACCAAGACGTGGCGCACCGGAATTCACCAGGTAGCCGATCATTACCGTTGCAAATGCATTAAAATTGGAAGGCTTGTAACCAAGCGGTTCCATCAACAATTTCCAACGGATAGCCCGGCTATAATGAGCGATCAATAAAAAAACAATAACAGGTAAAATGACCCATTTTCGACCACGGGCGACAGCATGTTTTATTTGCTCCCATTTTTCCTGGTCAATATTTCTTACGGATAACCATACAAAAAACCCACCCAATGCCAGGAAGAAAAGGTATTTCAGAATAGTAAGAAATTTTGCTTTCATAAAGTTCCGAGCTTCTATAATTTATTTCCTTCTTTGGGAAACACTATCCATGGTTTAAATTTTTTTGCAACATCAAAATCCATCGATGCATAAGAAATAATGACTACAACATCACCCACCATACCTCTTCTTGCTGCAGGTCCGTTAAGACAGCAAATACCCGATCCTCTTTTTCCGCGAATAACATAAGTCTCTAATCTTTCCCCGTTGTTTACGTTTACGACTTGCACTTTTTCATTCTCAATCATATTTGCCGCTTCAATCAGATCTTCATCGATCGTGATGCTGCCAACATAGTTCAGATTTGCTTCAGTGATAACTGCACGATGGATCTTTGATTTCAATACTTCAATTTGCATAAAAACAAAAATACATGATTGAAGCTAAAGGAAAAGTTATGTATTGATCCCTATGTTGTCAATCAATCGCACATCATTGATGAATGCTGCGGCAAGTGCAACAATTTTTTGTTTCCCATCCCAGTTTTCAATTAATTCAAGTGATGTGGCGTCTGCTATTTCAATATAATCTGTGCGAAATCCGTTTTGTGAAAGCTTTTCTTTTGCTTCGTCCTGAATTTCTTTTGTATTGCCTGGTTTTACATTCTCTTTTATAAACCGCAAGGATTCGAAAATAGTCGCTGCTTTTTTTCTCTCAGCTGGAAGTAATCGGGTATTGCGGCTGCTCATTGCAAGTCCATTGTCTTCCCGAAGAGTAGGACAGACGTGGACCCTTATTTTATCCTTCAATCCGATCAATTCAATTAATCTCTTTATCACCATGCATTGCTGGTAATCCTTTTGCCCGAGATATAAATTGTCAGGTAAAACAATTTCCAACAGGCGATGAACAACCTGGCAAACTCCCTGGAAATGGCCCGGGCGAAATTTCCCTTCTAAAACCGTTTCCAAAAAACCAAGATCATAGTTATTTACCCGGTTGGTACCAGTTGGATAAATATCGTGTACCGATGGAACAAAAAGAACATCAACGCCCGCACTTTCAAACATCAAAATATCTTTCTCAATAGTCACAGGATATTTTTTAAAATCTTCAGGATCGTTGAATTGTGTGGGATTTACAAATATGCTGCAAACTTTAAGATCGTTATTCTTTGCAGCTACATTGACCAGGGACAAGTGCCCTGCATGCAGGGCACCCATGGTTGGCACAAAACCAATTTTTTTTTGTTCAATCCTTTTTTTTTCAAGAAAGACGTTCAATTCGCCTGGCTTTTTAAAAATTATCATGACACGGAATTTATATTAACAGCTATTTCGCAAATCAATTTCGGAATAAAAGGATTACCTTTGCGGCCATCCCGAAAAAAGCGTTCGTGTAATCTTTTCAGGGATTTAATTAAACAGACCCAAGATGTCAGCAAAGAAAAGAATATTATTTATTGCTAACGAAATGTCTCCTTACCTGGAACTCACGGAGTTTTCGGAGATTGTAAACAGGTTGGCAATAAAATCAAACGATTCTGGCTTTGAGGTGAGATGTATTATGCCCCGTTTTGGAGTTATCAATGAACGCCGCCACCGTCTGCATGAAGTAGTTCGGCTCTCAGGAATCAATGTCTCGGTTGATAATGATGATCTTCCGTTACAGATCAAAGTGGCATCACTCCCAAACGCCAGGTTGCAGGTTTACTTCCTTGATAATGAAGATCTGTTTAAAAGAAAGTTCGTGTTCACTGATGAGCATGAAAAATGGTATGATGACAACGATCTTCGTACCGTTTTCTTTTGCAAAGGTGCTCTGGAAACCGTTAAGAAATTCGGATGGCCTCCTGATATTATTCATTGCAGTGGCTGGATGACAGGACTTATCCCGGCTTATCTAAAAACGGTATATAAAAAAGAGCCTGTATTCTCACACAGCAAAGTAATATTTACGATTGGCCCAACAGTATTCAAAGAAAAATTGGGTTCACAATTTTTAAAGAAAGCTTTAATACACCCTTCAATAAAAGAGAAAGACCTTGAAGCTTTTAAAGAAGCTAATAATATTGCTATGTATCGCGGTGGAGCTACTTATGCTGATGCAATAACATTTGGCGCTGAAAAGATCGACAAGAAATTACTTGATGAGTTCACCAAGGTTCGCGGTAAAAAAACATTATTGTATAATGCTGAGTCTGATTTAACAGACTATTTACAATTGTATAACGACCTTGCGGGCAAGTAAATAACCAATATCATACAACTGATTTATTCCAAAAAAACGCTTTGTGACAATTAGACTTTCCCGATTTATACTGTTTAGCTTTTCCTTACTTCTTATTATTTCGTCCTGCAAAAAAATAAATGAAGCAACTGACCTTGGCGATGAGATCATTCCGGGTGTGGATGGGGTAAATACTTTTGATACAACATTATTTGTCGAAACGTACGATACAATATTCGATCCGCTTAAGGACTCAGTGAGAGTAGGAAGAACCAATGATCATATACTGGGACATATTACAAATGATCCTTTTTTTGGAAAAACAAATGCAAAAATTTTTCTTGAGTTAAAGCCAGAATTTTATAGATGGAATTTTTCAGGCGTATATGATCCGGACAGTTTATATATCGATTCTGTTGTGATGGTACTTGGATGGAATGGCACTTATGGCGATACAATGGCACAGCAACGGGTGAGAGTTTGGGAAATGGATCCAAATGTGGAATTCCGTATCGACTCTTTTTATACGTTGCGGCAGGAATATTTTAATCATGTTGGCCCTCCTCTTGGTACAAAAGATTTTTTTCCATACCAGCTTAGAGATTCATTAAAATCCTTCCAGGATACAACAGCCGGTCAACTCCGCATAAGACTTAATAATAGTTTTGGACGAAGGTTATTGGATTATGATACAACCAATGCGTACGCATCGGATTCCGCTTTTAAAACTTATTTGAGAGGATTTGAAGTAGAAGCTGACCAATCAATTGGCGGCAACGCACTGATGGCTTTCGGTCTTGTAAATAACCCCAAGACCAAATTGGCTATTTATTACCGCTACACGAAAGGTGGCCAAGACGATACCACAGTCAGTTATTTTCTTTTTAAGAATACCTCGGATGGAGCTTCTGCCCAACATAATTATATCGAAAGATTTAATTTTACAGGCACCCCATTGGCTGCCGCCGCAAGTACGCCGGGCCAGGATAATATCGCTTACCTTATTAATACACCGGGCAGCTATTCAACAGTAAAAATCCCGGGCCTTCGAAATCTGAGTAACAGGATAATTAACCGGGCTGAACTGATCGTTGAGCAAATTTTTGATCCATCGGATCTGAAATTTACTCCACCAGAAGCATTAATGCTTGATGTTTACGACTCTACACTTGGTGCTTATAAATTTACTCCATATGACTTTAGATTAGATAATAACACCGGTTTTAACCTCGAAACGTATGGCGTATATGGAAAAAATACAGTTGATGCAGTAGGTAATCCGATCCGGGTGTGGAAGTTTAACATGACAAGATATGTACAGAACACTTTAACCAAACGTGATTCGGTACATGATTTCCGCTTGTTTGCAGCTCACACCGTCGTGGAGCGATTAGGTTTTGCAGGCACCTATCAATTTTATGCTGTTCCTCTTAATTCTCAGTTTGCATTTGGCCGGGTAAGGGTCGGCGGAGGCAATCATGCTACACAGCGAATGAGATTGAGAATTATTTGGACAAAAATTTAGTGGATAACATAAAAATGTTGAATTTATTCGGGTGTTATCTTTGCACCCGTTAAGCCCCAAGCTGTGAAGGGGCTTTTGAATTTCCTTTAGGCTCAATAGCGCATCGAAGGCATCCCGACTAAACCCGGGACGACGCAACGGAAGCTAAATGGACAGGCAGAAGCCGGGCTAAAAAAACACCATACATAACTCATTATTTAAATTCTAAAATCGACATGCCTTACTTATTTACATCTGAAAGCGTATCCGAAGGACATCCGGATAAAGTGGCTGACCAGATCAGCGATGCGTTAATTGATAATTTTCTCGCTTATGATCCGCAAAGCAAAGTGGCTTGCGAAACGCTGGTTACAACCGGTCAGGTTGTACTTGCCGGCGAAGTAAAATCAACTAGCTATCTTGATGTGCAGGATATTGCCCGTGATGTGATCCGCAGCATCGGGTATACAAAATCAGAATACATGTTTGAAGCAAATAGCTGTGGTATTCTTTCTGCCATTCATGAACAGAGTGCCGATATTAACCGTGGGGTGGATCGGGGTGTTAAGAATTTAAGTTTTGATGCAAAAGCAAATGCGCAAGGCGCCGGTGACCAGGGAATGATGTTTGGCTATGCCACCCGTGAAACCGAAAATTATATGCCGCTGGCACTTGATCTTGCACATAAGATATTGCAAGAACTTTCAAAAACCCGTCGTGCAGGTAAAGAATTGAAATACCTGAGACCTGATGCAAAAAGCCAGGTAACGATCGAATATGATGATAATAACAACCCCGTTCGTATCGATACAATTGTAGTTTCCACACAACATGATGATTTTGATAGCGACAAAAAAATGCTGGACAAGATCCGTGAGGATGTTATCAATATCATTGTGCCAAGAGTTAAAAAGCAATGCAAACCATCAATTCAAAAATTATTTAATGATAAGATCACTTATCATATTAACCCCACCGGGAAATTTGTGATCGGTGGCCCACATGGCGATACCGGTTTAACGGGTCGTAAGATCATTGTTGATACTTATGGAGGCAAGGGCGCACATGGTGGCGGCGCATTTAGTGGTAAAGATCCAAGTAAGGTTGATCGCAGTGCTGCTTACGCTACCCGACATATTGCAAAAAATTTAGTTGCTGCCGGCGTTTGTGATGAAGTGCTCGTTCAGGTTTCTTATGCTATCGGTGTTGCAAAACCATGCGGATTGTTTATCGATACGTATGGCACCGCAAAAGTTGATATGACAGATGGCGAGATCGCAAGAAAGGTTGAAAAGATATTTGATATGCGTCCTTATGCGATCGAGCAACGTTTGAAATTACGTAATCCCATCTATGCAGAAACAGCTGCTTATGGTCACATGGGTCGGGAGCCAAAAGTAGTGACCAAAGTTTTTAATAAAGGAAAAGAGAACGAAAAGACAATGAAGGTTGAACTGTTTACATGGGAAAAGCTGGATATGGTAAGCGAAGTGAAAAAAGCATTTGGCGTATAAAACTTTTTCAGGAAATTTATTTGAGAACCTGTTAGTTTAATGCTTACAGGTTTTTTTATATACCTGGCTGAGGTACCCCTATCAACTTTGCTCGCCGTGCTGTCTTAGCTTGTCGAAGGACTTCATTCAATTTTCAGTAATTCTATTCAGTAAATTATTGAGTAACAAAACCATTATTTTTGACCAGTGAAAAGTTTCAGACAACAACAACAACGCCCCAAAAAGAGTTCATTAGTTATTGGAAGGAAAGCCGTGGTAGAAGCAATGCAAAACGGCATACAACTTGACAAAATTTATCTTGATATAAAAGCAATTGGTGATGAAATATTGCAGGTAAAAAAACTTGCTGCTCAGTATACTGTGCCTGTCAGTTATGTACCGGTGGCAAAACTGAATGGCTTTAACGTGACCGATCATGACGGTTGTATCGCACAAATTGCAAAAGTTCAATATCAAAACCTGCAGAATATAATTTCATTTGTTACAGAAAATGGAGAAGTCCCATTGTTCCTCATCCTTGATGGCATCACAGATATCAGGAATATTGGCGGCATTGCACGAACTGCTTACTGCACAGGAGTACATGCAATCATTATTCCTGACAAAGGGGTCGGCGCCTTAAATGAAGACGCAATGCTTACATCAGCAGGAGCATTGGAAAAAATATCGATCTGCCGGGTAAATAGTTTGATGAAGGCAGTTGATGAACTTCATTTGAATGGGATAAAAGTTTATGCAACTGAAATGAAAGCTGAAAAAAGTTTTACCGAAATTGATTTTACCGAACCGTGTGCAATAGTAATGGGTAGTGAAGAAAAAGGAATTTTCCCCGCTTTAGTAAAGATCTGTGACGAAAAAATAAAAATACCGATGGCAGGCGGCTTTGAATCCTTCAATGTATCCGTTGCGACGGGCATTATACTGTATGAAACTATGAAACAACGAATGAACTGATGGAAATGAATTCCGGCAATATGGTAAAAATTATTGAATGTCCCCGGGATGCCATGCAGGGCTGGAAGAATTTTATTCCGACTGAAAAAAAGATAGCATACATTAATTCATTATTGAAAGTTGGCTTTGATACAATTGATTTTGGAAGCTTTGTGTCGGCAAAAGCAATTCCTCAAATGGCGGACACCGCTGAAGTCGTCAATAGTCTGGAGTCAGAAGCCGGAAGCACAAAATTACTTGCAATCGTTGCGAATCTTCGTGGAGCACAAGAAGCATCAGTATTCGACCAAATAACCTATCTCGGCTTCCCTTTTTCTGTTTCTGAAACTTTTCAACAGCGAAATACAAATTCATCAATTGAAGAATCGTTGAAAAGGGTTGGGGAGATACAAAATCTTTGCATCGAAAAAAATAAAAAACTGGTTATTTATATTTCGATGGCATTTGGTAATCCTTACGATGACCTGTACGATGCCGATATTGTTTTTAACTGGGTTGAAAAACTTGTTGAACTGGATATTGAAATTATTTCCCTGGCTGATACAGTTGGTATTGCCACACCTGGGCAGGTTTATGATATGACAAGTTACCTGGTAGAATCGCTTCCTTCAACAGAGATCGGCGTTCATCTTCATTCAACATTTGAAAACTGGCAACAAAAACTTGATGCTGCAACAAAAGCTGGTTGTAAAAGATTTGACGGGGCCTTGAAAGGTATTGGTGGCTGCCCAATGGCGAACGATGAACTGGTCGGTAATATGAATACTGAATGGATGATCAGTTATTTTGAAAAATACAGCGTTAATTCCGGGATTGATAAAAACGCTCTGCAGGAAAGTTTACGAATAGCTGAAGAAATTTTTGTTTGATCTATTATGCAATTTCAATTACCAATACAGATAAAGTCCCCGGAAATCCTGATAAATTACCGCGATAAGATTTTGCTTACGGGTTCTTGTTTTACAGAGCATATCGGTAACTCACTTGGTGAATTAAAGTTTTCAGTTTTTCAAAATCCCAATGGCATTTTGTTTGATCCAAGAAGTGTTTGCACCTCACTAATTTCATACCTGGAGAACAAAGAGTACAAAAAGGAAGACCTATTTTTCTTAAATGAAGTTTGGAATAGCTGGGAACATCATTCCCGTTTTTCAAATATCAATGCAGAAGAATGCCTAAACGCTATTAATCGATCGCAACAGCAGGCATACGAATTTATAAAGGAGGCCAACTGGTTGATCATAACATTAGGGTCATCTTTCTCTTACCGGCTGACAAACGAAGCAGCAAAGGGAAGCTCACAATTGAATGATGGAGTTGCAAATTGTCACCGGGCGCCGTCGCAATGGTTCAACAAATATTTACTGACAATTGATGAAATAATTTCCCAACTCGATGCTTCTTATCATCGATTGCAACAAGTTAATCCCGGGCTTAAAATAATTTTTACGATCAGCCCGGTAAGACATATAAGAGATGGAGTGATCGAGAATAACAGGAGTAAGGCCCGGCTACTTGAAGCCGTTCATCATATAATAAGTAAGTTTCCCGGACTTTATTATTTCCCGGCTTATGAGCTTGTGATCGACGTTTTGAGAGATTATCGTTTTTACGACATCGATATGGTCCATCCAAATTACCCCGCCACTGAGTTTGTAATGGAAAAATTCAAAGAAAATTTTATCGATGAAGAGTCGCAGGAATTAATGGATGAGATAAGAAAAATTGTGATTGCAAGGAAACATAAGGCTTTTCAGCCGGAAACAAATGCACATAAAGCATTTTTGAAAACTCACCTTGAAAAGTCGAAGGAGCTCCAGGCAAAATATTCTTTTCTTGATCTCACTGAAGAGATAAACTATTTTGCGTCAGCCTGAATTATTTTATAAACGTTTTTCTGATAATACTTTTCGCCAGGTCTTAAAATTGTATTGGGGAAATGAGGGATGTTGATCGCATTTGGATGTTTATGTGTTTCCAAACAAAAACCGGAAAATTGACCATATTGGTTTCCACCCTTTGCATTTGTTAAATTTAAACCTTGCCCTGTATAGAATTGTACTGCCGGCTCTGTAGAGTAGATTTGTAAAGTAATTCCAGTTTGCAATGATCTTGCTTCCGCAACTATGCTCAGCTCATTAGTTTTGTCATCAATTACAAAACATTGGTCGTAGCCATCAGCTTTATTCCAATCCATCCCTATTGCTTTAAAGATCGTAAAGTCATATTGATTATTTGCAACGGATAAGAATTCTCCGTTGCAAACAAGTCCTTCGTCCTGGGCAAGGATATGTGAAGCATTGATCTTTATTTCCTGATCTTCAATTGTTCCTTTCCCATTATTCAGATTAAAGTAGCTATGGTGTGTCAGGTTTATTACCGTCGTTTTATCAGTTGTTGCAAAGAATTCATAAATCAGTTCATTGTCATCATTCAATTCAAAACGGATGACTGTTTCAAGATTACCGGGAAAACCTTCTTCACCATCCTTACTTAAATATTTTAGTTCAAGTATTGAAACCGGTGATTCTTTAAGTAACAATAGCTGCCATGTTTTTTTATCAAACCCTTCATACCCACCATGTAATTGGTCATTACCCATATTCCGGCTGAGCAGATATTCTTTGCCGTCCAATATAAATTTTCCATTCTTGATCCTGTTTGCATAACGGCCGCATGCCGCACCTAAATAAGCATAATGTTCTAAATAATTTTCAGATTGATAATCTGCAACGTTATCAAATCCAAGTACAATATCGTTGATAGTGCCATCATTCATTTTTACTTTAAACGCGGTAATAATGGCACCGTAATTGGTAATAGAAACCGTAGTGCCGTGTCGGTTAGTGAGTGAGAACAAATAAATATCTTCACGTCGTGAATCTTTGAAACAAAATTTTTGTTCAACAGGCATACATGATGGATGTAAATGCAATGATAAACGAATTTTCATCAAGGTTTGGAAAGACACCCGAACATATTTTCTATTGTCCTGGTCGTGTAAATCTTATTGGCGAACACATAGATTACAATGGTGGCAAGGTAATGCCATGTGCTATTTCATTAGGGACTTATCTCGAAATTTCGAAAAACAAAGACAAGGTACTGCGTTTTCACTCCCTGAATTTTCCCGAAACAATTGAATTGCATTTACAGGAAAGTTATTCTAAAACCGGAAGAGCCTGGTTTAATTATCCTTTAGGAGTAATTAATGAACTTATTCAGGATGGACATATCTTATCCGGTCTTGACATGTTGTTCAACGGCAATCTCCCGATCGGCGCTGGTCTATCTTCTTCTGCCTCGATCGAAGTACTTACAGGATATGCGTTAAACCAAATGTTCGGAATGAAAATTTCGAATACGGACATGGCATTAATGTGTAAAAAAGCAGAAAACCAATTTATCGGGGTCAATTCCGGCATAATGGATCAGTTTGCAGTAATAATGGGTAAAAAAGATCAAGCTATATTACTTAACTGTGATACGTTGGAATATGAATACCTGCCTTTTAAGACTGGTGAGTATATTTTGGCAATCATCAACACAAACAAGCAAAGAACATTAGCTGATTCAAAGTACAATGAACGCTTCGCAGAATGTGGTAAGGCTTTAAAGGCTTTAAAAAAAGAATTGGACGTGACACATCTTTGTGATGTGGACCTTCAAACATTCGAAGATCATCGTCATCTTATCAATGACCCTGCCTTGGATAAAAGAGCCTTGCATGTGATCAGTGAAAATTTCAGGGTAGGAGAGGCAAGGGATGCTTTAAAGGCAAATGATCTTGCCAGTTTTGGAAAAATGATGTATGCATCCCATCAATCATTGAAAGACTGGTATGAAGTGAGCGGAAAAGAATTAGACACGATCGTTGAATTTTGTAAAACTTATGATGATTGTATTGGTGCGAGGATGACGGGAGCCGGTTTCGGTGGGTGCGCTATTGCATTGGTGAAAAAAGATAAATTTGAGGACTTTTCTGCAAAGCTTAGCGAATATTATAATCAAAAGATCGGTTATAAACCGGAAGTTTTCGCTTCAGAAATTGGCGATGGAGTTAGAGAACTCAAAAATGTATTCAGCACTTAATGAATTCTGTCACCTCTTACTTCCAGATGATTGATAACATCAGCTTCATATTCGAGCCATTCTGCCCAGCGCTTCTTTACTTTCTCTCTGTCGATATAAGTTTCTGCGAGTTCTATGAATAAAGTATAATGTCCCGCTTCACTTTCCATAAAACGACGATAAAAATTGCGGAGATACTCATCATGTAATCCTTCACTTAATCTTTTGAAGCGTTCACAACTTCGTGCCTCAATCAAAGCCATCGTCAACAACTGATCCAATAACCTATCCGCAACACTGCCGCCTTTTTTCTGAAATTCGATAAGCTTGTTTACATACTCATCCTTTCGTTGTTTGCCTAATCTCAAATTCCTTTTTTCCAACTCCTGCAGCACTAATCTGAAATGACCCCATTCTTCGGTCACGATGGGGGAGAGTTCCTTTACCAGCTTTTCTCTTTCGCTGTAGCGCTGGATAAGAGAGATACAGGAAGTGGCAGCTTTTTGTTCACAATATGCGTGATCAGTGAGAATTTCCTCCATTGACTTTCCGGCGAGGTCAACCCAGCGTGGATCTGTAGGCAGTTGAAGGCCAAGTATATTCCGCGTATCTTCTGATAATTCTTCTTCAAACATTTTCGATGTATTGAGGAGCTGCGAAGCTAAATCAAAATGGGTTGTTTTCTTTGTATTTTAGGGGCATTACCCTACCTTTGCCGCCACAAATAATCGGATGTAAAATCGGATGAAATTAAAAAAATAAACAGATGCCATTAACAAAAGAAAAAAAACAAGACGTCATTACCCAATATGGCGCAAAATCATCGAACACAGGCTCAATTGAAGGCCAGATCGCTTTATTAACGGAGCGTATGAACCAGATCGCCTCACATCTTCAAACAAACAAGAAAGATTTTTCTACTCACCGCGGCCTGATGCAATTGGTAGGTAAACGTAAGCGTTTGCTGAACTACCTTCAGAAACATGACCTTACAGGTTATCGCCAGCTGATTGAAAAACTTGGTATCAGAAAATAAGTACCCCAACACCCCTAAAGGGGCTTTTTAGTTTCTCAAAAATTGTAATCTCAATCCTTTGTGGTTTTTCAGTTTGCTGAATAGCGAACGAAACGCTGAAGAGTGCGAAGCAACAGAAGCTAAATAGTAGCAATAAGCAGGGTACCTAAAAATATCTTCAAAAGGTTTGCTGGAAATACCACAAACGATAAACGGCAAACCATAAATTTTATAGAAATGTTACAACAACCTATTCGTAAAACTTTTGATATAGGCGGTGGCCGAATGGTCACAATTGAAACAGGGCGACTTGCCCGCCAAGCTGACGGTGCGGTAACCGTAAGCATGGGAAAATGTATGTTGCTTGCAACAGTCGTGGCAAATAAGGAACCACGCGAAGGCCAGGATTTTTTTCCTCTGTCTGTGGACTACCAGGAAAAATTTGCCGCTGCAGGACGTATTCCTGGCTCATTTTTTAAACGCGAAGCAAGACTAAACGATTATGAAATATTGACGTCAAGACTTACTGACCGTGCATTGCGCCCGTTATTTCCCGATGATTATTTATGCGAAGTACAGGTGCTGATAACGCTTATTTCCAGTGACGAACAAGTGATGCCGGATGCTATGGTATGTCTAGCGGCATCAGCTGCCTTAGCAGTTTCGGATATTCCTATCAAAGAAATCATCTCGGAGGTTCGTGTGTCAAGAATCGATGGGGAGTTTGTTATAAATCCCACAAGGGAAGAATTTGAGAAAGCAGATCTTGATTTTATTATTGCAGCCACAGAGAAAAATTTGATGATGGTGGAAGGCGAAGCGCAAGAGTGTAGCGAAGCCGACCTTATAAAGGCATTGGAAATAGCACATGATGCCATACGCATACAAATAAAGGCACAGGAAGACCTTCGCGATATGGTAGGGGTGAAAGGGAAAAGAGACTATAAAAAACCTGAACAAGATGAAGCTCTTCGTGAAAAAGTAAATGCATTTGCGAAAACAAAAGTATATGACATTGCAAAAAGTAAATTGAGTAAAGCTGAACGCAGTGATAGGTTCAGTGCTGTAAAAGATGAATTGGTAGAACATATCAAAGCAGGATTAAATCTGCCTGAAGGTGAAGAAATGCCTTCACTTACTAAAAAACTTATTAGCACTTACTATGGTGATCTGCAGTATTATGTAGTCCGTGATATGATCCTTGATGAAAAAATTCGTTTGGACGGCCGTGGACTTGAAGATGTACGTCAGTTAGATATGGAAGTAGATGTGTTACCATCGCCACACGGGGCAGCATTATTTACCCGTGGTGAAACACAATCGCTCACTACAGTAACATTAGGAACTCCATTGGATGAATTGCTTGTTGAAAGTGCAGCAAAATCGTTTGACTCAAAATTCTTTTTGCATTATAATTTTCCACCGTTCTCAACTGGTGAAGTAAAAATGATGAGAGGACCCGGCAGAAGAGAAGTAGGCCACGGTAATCTCGCAATGCGATCCCTGAAGCAAATGATGCCGACAGAGAATTTTGCATATACAGTACGGGTTGTAAGTGATATCCTGGAATCAAATGGTTCGTCATCTATGGCAACTGTTTGTGCCGGCTCACTGGCATTGATGGATTCAGGTATTCCTTTCCCGAAACATGTGAGCGGAATTGCAATGGGATTGATCACAAAAGGAGATAAATATGCGATCCTTAGTGATATACTGGGCGATGAAGATCATTTGGGTGATATGGATTTTAAAGTAACAGGTACCCGCAATGGAATCTGTGGTGTACAAATGGATATTAAGGTGGATGGCTTGAGCATGGCTGTCATGGAACAAGCATTAGAGCAAGCTCGTCGCGGAAGGTTACATATTCTTGATGCGATGTATAATTGCATACCTGAACCAAGAAGTGAAGTGAAACCACATGCACCGAGAATGATAAAAATGTTTATTGACAGAGAATTTATCGGAGCTGTTATCGGGCCTGGCGGTAAAGTGATCCAGGAAATGCAAAGAGTGACTGGTACTACTATCAATATTGAAGAGATAAACAATATGGGAGAGGTCAGTGTGTTTGGCGTAAATAAAGAAGGCGTGGAGAAAGCAGAAGCATGGATAAAGGGAATTGTTGCTGTTCCTGTTGTTGGTGATGTGTACGAGGCCACAGTAAAATCAATTATGCCGTTTGGAGCATTTGTAGAATTCCTGCCAGGGAAACAAGGATTGGTACATATAAGTGAAGTGAGCTGGAAACGCTTAGAGACACTTGAAGGAGTGTTAAGCGAAGGTGATGTGATAAAAGTGAAACTGATCGGTACAGATCCTAAATCAGGCAAATTCAAGCTTTCAAGGAAAGCGTTGATACCAAAACCGGAACGCCAGGACAGACCTGCAGAAAACTAATAATATAACCCCGGTAAAATACCGGGGTTTTTAATTTTGTATTTACATGGACCATATCAAAATTACTTTTGCTGAACTGCAACCGGAACAAAAAGAAATCCTGATCGCTCAACTTGCAGATGCAGGGTATGATGGATTTGAAGAAACTGACACAACTTTGTACGCTTTTATAAGTGAGTTAAATTTTGACAAGGCATTATTAAAAGAGATTGCGTTCAAATACCAGGCACCTTATACATCCGAAAAAATTAAAGAAACGAATTGGAACCAGGTCTGGGAGTCAAATTTTGAACCCGTTATCGTGGATGATTATGTAGCTGTGCGTGCAGGTTTTCACAAACCGATCACAAGCACAAGGTTTGAAATTGTTATTACTCCAAAGATGAGCTTTGGTACGGGCCATCATGCCACGACTCATATGATGATAGAATTGATGAGAGATGTTGATCTTATGAATAAAACAGTGCTTGATTTTGGCACTGGCACAGGGATACTTGCCATATTGGCCGAAAAATCAGGAGCAAAAAATATTTATGCAATAGATAATGACGACTGGAGTATAGCAAACGCTGAAGAAAATTTTAAGAAAAATAATTGCAAAAAAATTATTTTAAAAAAAGGCTCTGATGTGTCAAAAACAAAATTTGATGTGATCCTTGCAAACATCAACAAGAATGTGATCCTTGAAAACTTCAACTCCCTTAGCGAACAATTAAACAAAAATGGGGCGATATTGTTTAGCGGATTATTACAGGATGACAAAGAGGAAATACTACGTATTGCTACTGAATTACAATTAATTCTTAAAAAAGAGCTCTCCAAAAACAATTGGATAGCATTAGAATTAGTTAATTAAGTGTACCTGAGCTGTGTATTAAATTAGCATTGACTCTGTTTCGATTGTATTATATTTGTATTCCAACTTTAACAATGGCTTCATGAACGAATTTCTATTGATCGTTCTCGCATATTTGATTGGTAGTATTCCCTCCTCTGTCTGGGTTAGCAAATACTTTTTTGGTATTGATATCCGTGACTACGGTAGCGGTAATGCAGGAGCTACAAATACATTCAGAACATTGGGTCCTAACTGGGGTTCTTTTGTAATGATAGCCGATATGTTGAAAGGTATCGTTGCGGTAAAACTTGTTTTCCTTTTACCTTATTACCTCGATCATGAAACGCAAATGACGAATCTCCAGATAGGGCTTGGATTAGCAGCTGTAGTGGGACATATTTTCCCTATTTGGGCTGAATTCAGGGGAGGCAAAGGAGTTGCAACTGTATTTGGTATGGTCCTCGGAATACAACCAATTGTTGCTGTTTGTTGTGTAGGCGTTTTCTTATTAGTATTATATCTTACAAGATTTGTTTCTCTAAGTTCTATACTTGCCAGTATTGCGTTCCCGGTTTTTATACTTGTCATTTTTAATGAGCCTGAAGACCTTTATAGAATTTTTGCTATAGCGGTTGCTCTTATGGTCCTTATCACACACCAAAAAAATATTGGAAGACTGTTGCAGGGAAATGAAAGTAAAGTCCCAATTCTCAAGCACAGGGATCGCCGTCGCCAGCGCCGCAAAGGAAACGCTGAAAGAAATAAGCTTTAAAATCAACTTTTTATCGGTTTTCAACACATAGCCTTTTATAAATTGGTATAATCATTGAATTAGTGATAAAAACAATTACTATGACCAGGATTTTAACGACCCTATTTGTTGCCGCATCTTTTGCAGTTGCATGCAGCACGAACCCTTTGACAAAAAAATCGCAGCTTACATTATTACCTGAATCTGAACTCCAGGCAATGGGAACACAGCAATACCAGCAATTCTTATCAACCAACAGAGTTGTAAGCGCATCTAATAATCGTGATGCCGAGATGGTAAGAAGAGTAGGTCAGCGTATAACAAGAGCTGTTGAAACTTATTATGCACAAAATGGTATAAGCGATAAATTAAACGGTGTTAAATGGGAATACAATCTTGTAGATGACAAAGCAGTAAACGCATGGTGTATGCCAGGTGGGAAAATTGTTGTTTATACCGGTTTGTTACCTATTTCACAAAATGAGGCAGCACTTGCAGTGGTGATGGGACATGAAGTTTCCCACGCCTTACTTCAGCATGGAAACCAAAGAATGAGCCAGGGACTTCTGCAACAATTAGGAGGTGTGGCCCTTTCGGTAGCTGTCGCAAATAAGCCAGCTGAGACGCAAAATATGTTTTTAGCCGCCTACGGAGCAGGCACTACGGTTGGAATTACGCTTCCGTTTTCAAGAAACCAGGAATTAGAGGCTGACAGGTTCGGATTGATTTGGACGGCAATGGCGGGCTATAATCCGCAGGAGGCTATTCCTCTTTGGGAAAGAATGGAGGCGGCTTCTCAGGGGCAAAAGCCACCAGAGTTCTTAAGCACGCACCCTAGTGAAGGCAGGAGAATTGACCAACTTCAGCGCTATATGCCAGAAGCGATGAAGTATTATAAACCAATTGCTAAAAACTAATTGGTCAACCATTTAAAAAACTTGATTACAATTCAGATTCCGGTTAATTTTTCCAATTAACCGGAATTTCTTTTTAAATAAGGCTAACCTAAGGGTATAATTCGTACATTTGTGCCCCGCTAATTTGTGTACACTGAAGCCGGTCTTCGAACCGGGCGGTTTCGGAAACCCAAAAAACACCAATTTAAGGTATGTCTCAAACGCTTCTCGAAAAGCTTCAGCTTGCAGACGAAAAGAATCTTCTTATCCAGGGTTTACCTTCTTCAATTGAAAAGCAGTTCAGTAAATTATCCTTTGCAAAGAACGTTACGCCTCTTCTAAAGACGCGTAAGATTGACTTTGCGCTGGTATTTGCCGTGAACGAAAATCAGCTTAACAGCATTTTGCAAGAGGTAATGCC
>CBFGXP010000015.1:0-32092 GCA_965652775.1 uncultured bacterium | reverse complement strand
GTTGTTCTTGATGTTAGTGCTCTCCCGCCTGGTGTAGTTTAATTTCTCCTCCAAAATGCAGTGAAGGCTTTAACGTAAGGCAGGTAAAGTATCATTTAATTATTGATAGCCTTACCATTTTTATTATCTAAAAAGAAATTCGTGTCATTTAACAATTTACAGCTCATCGAGCCTGTTTTACAGGCCCTTGATAAAGAAGGATATACTCATCCTACCCCTGTGCAAGAAAAATCTATTCCAGTCATTTTACAAAAAAGAGACCTGCTTGGTTGTGCGCAAACCGGCACTGGTAAAACTGCAGCATTTGTTCTTCCTATACTTCAGCTGATGCATGAAGAGAAACAGAAAGCAGAGCAGTCTCAACATAAAATAAAAGCCCTTATACTTACTCCGACCAGGGAATTGGCAATTCAAATTGGCGAAAGCATCCGTGCTTATGGGCGTTACCTACCCTTGCGTCATCATGTAATTTTTGGTGGCGTTTCGCAACATAGCCAGGTACAGGCTATTCGTCGCGGTGTAGATATTTTAGTGGCAACCCCCGGTCGTTTGCTCGATCTGATGCAACAAGGACATGTTACATTAAGAGATATTCAATTCTTCGTGCTTGACGAAGCCGACAGGATGCTTGATATGGGTTTTGTACATGATGTAAAGCGCATCATCACCCGGCTTCCATCAAAGAGGCAGACGCTTTTTTTCTCGGCAACCATGCCTAACGAGATAAAGCAATTGGCTGCAATGCTTTTAGACAACCCCGTGAAAGTGGAAGTGACACCGCCCGCAACGACAGTTGACCTGATTCAACAATCCGTATATTATACGGAAAAGCATAATAAACAAGCATTGCTTGTTCACTTATTGAAAGATCATTCAATTGAAACTGTGCTATTGTTTACACAAATGAAACATGCTGCGGATAAGCTTGCCCGTATGCTAAACAATGCGGGTATTCGTACAGAAGCCATTCATGGGAATAAAGCACAAGCAGCAAGACAACGAGCTTTAGAGAATTTTAAAGCTAAACGCACCCGTGTATTAGTTGCTACTGATATTGCTGCCCGTGGAATTGATATTGATGAACTGACACATGTGATCAACTTTGAATTGCCCAATGTGCCGGAAACTTATGTACATAGGATTGGAAGAACCGGCCGCGCTGGCGCAAAAGGCGTTGCCATATCTTTTTGCGACTGGAGTGAAAAAATATTTTTAAGTGATATACAGAAGTTGATCAAAAAGCAGATTCCCATTGTAAAATCTCATTCATTTGATGTCCCCGGAATGCATGACATTATACAACCAACTGGAAATTCCTCTTATGGAAGTAGCAGGCCCGGAGGAATGAGAAAAAAACATAGCAGGGCATTTACACAAAGAGCATAAATAATATTATAGCGGCATTTAAAAATCAATCAAATAAAGCCCGTTTGGTTCTACCCAACAACCTTTTCTTCCTTTTCTTCGCTAACGGTCGTGGTGTTCCTTATAGTCAATTGAAAACTTGAATTCAAAGAAAACTCAAACTGTTTCTGTTTCATCAGTGCGCCGGTCTGATCATTCTCCTGGAGAACCGCGATCAGATCTTTTGCAAGCGGTGAATAATTTGCATCATAGTTGGTGCGGCCATTATCAAGCTTCAGACTTGAAAAAGTGAGTTTCGCTTTTTTCCCACCTGCTGCACGTTCAAAATCCGTTTGATTCATATCTAATACCTGCTCGCTTTTGCCGGAACGTTTCATCAGCAAAATAATTACAGGAAGATATTTTCGCCAAGTATGTAAGAACATATAAATGCTTTTTTAAGAACTAATCAACTAAAATTATTGCTCTTCAGTAAGACGAGTAAATGAAAGACCGTTGAAGATTCTGGCAAGATCTAAATTTTTTGTTTTTCTCCATTCTTCAATTTTCGCATGACTAACTATACGCCACAAATTTTTCAATTTCAATTCTCCATAATCGGCAGTCCGGATAAAAACGCCTGTAACGGTACTGCGCTCCTTAAAATGAATATTTATCGTCTGGTCCTCTCTTCCTTTACCTTCAACAAATTTTTCAATCATTTCTGTTGTCATATAACTAATTTAAATTTTTTACAAAGATCCCAATCATCATCGGGTTTGATTTGAGAATAATCCTTGCTGATCCTCATCCTTCGCATCACGGCCTAAATTTGAAACACAAGAGTTCATGTCTTAAAACAATACATGAGAAAAAGCAGGGTAAAAGAATAATACAGGGTGGAATAACACTTGTTCGTCTACAATAGCCGTACAACTCAAATTATCGCTGTAAAGATAATCATTGTGCAGTACAACTCTTGTTTTAATTTGCAGCCCCTCACGGTCAGTAGACTATACTGTTAATAGTGTGGGAGTTGGCGTATCAGAATCATAACTTTAATTAAAAATCGATATGAAGTTTCTTTCACTGCAACCGTTCGTTCCTTCCGGAAACGACTTTCAACGTTCTAAAGAATTTTTTCAGCAATTAGGTTTTACGATGAATTGGGATGCTGGTGACTATGCCGGTTTTGAAAAAGATGGGTGCAAATTCATCTTGCAGAACTTTACGAACAAAGACTTTGCAGAAAATTTTATGCTTACTGTTGACGTAACTGATGTTGATGCGTTCAGACAAGATATTATTGATAAGCAGCTACCGCAAGAATTTGGCATTCGTATTGGCGAAGTTTCCAATCAGCCCTATGGCAGGGAAGTAAATATTATTGACCTCGCCGGAGTTTGCTGGCATTTTGTGCAACAATCTTAATCATAAGGCAAGGAAACACGGAACTATTGTTTGGGCTTCCACGTGTCTACCCTTAGTTTTTCAAGTTCATTCAAAACACATACAGTAAGTTTCATTATTGTGTCCTGGTCCTCGGGTCGCAGCGTCAGTATCTTTTTTTTATTATCAGTATCTGTAAACTGGATGGTTGCAATTTTTTTCTGAGAAAGGTTGGTGAGATTAGGATTCAGGTTTTGCTGGTTAGGAAAAATAAAATGAAAATATCCTTTGCAATTGGTAGTTCCGCCATTCTTATAATTACCTTTTTGCTTACTTACAAATGTCACCATTACCCTGGATATATCATTAAAACACATGGGTGAATTATCCAGTGCAAAGAAATAATCAACCTCTTTTTTATCTGCTGAAATTGATAATTTGAATTTATCGTTGCCTGCGCCAAGAGAAACAAAACCAGTTGTGAGCCGTGGGTCCTGGTTAAACCTGTCTTTCTCATTTTTCAAGGTGCAATCCTGCCCGTTGATAATACATGGCACCAGTATCAATAGAAATAATAAATGTTTCATAAATAAGAATAGGCGTAAAAATACATAATCCCGGCACTGTTGAAGAAACCAGCTTGTTAAAAAACAGGAAATAATTGTATGGTCTAAAACTTTATTCCGTGACTATCGGCGCTGCCTGCAATGTGCAATGCAAAAGCAGCTAACGCTGTATCTTTTAAAATGTTGATCAGCGCATTTACTTTCACTTCCTCTGTACCGGCATTCCTGTAAATATCAAAATGAATGAAAAAAGCGAAGGATAAAAGCATTGCGGCAAGCAGGTAGGCGGAAATTTTTACATATTTATTAAATATGAAGGAGATCGCTGCGAGTATAAAAGCGATCCCGACTATCTTTACCCATAAAATTGGATTGGGAATATCTGAGGGAACATATTCCATCATGGCTTTTGGGTTTTTTAAATGATAATATCCGAAGAAGATCATGATGGCGGAAAGTATATAAATGGCTATGTGGGAAACAATATGCTTTTTCATAACCGTTGGTTTTATTTGCTATAAGTTAACAAACTTCCAGCGGTTATAAAATTTTAGATATGCACAGGCTACCTTTTCAAAAATTTTCCTTTCAATAATCTCTCCATTACTTCCTCTTTTAGGTTACGGCTGATCGGTATATGATGCTGATCTATACGAATATCATTTCCATCAATGCTGTCAATTTTTGAAGCCGAAACAATAAATGATTTGTGCACTTTAATAAATTGTGCGGAAGGAAGGTATTCTTCTACGGATTTGAATGTTAGATATGTAATAAGCTTTTTTCCCCTGGTATGCACTACCACATAATTCTGTAATGCCTCAATAAATAAAATATCGTTGAAACTCACCTTTACCAGTTTATTGTCGGCCTTAATAAAAAAGTAATCCTGTTTTTCATCAGCAGCAATTTTATCGCTTTCATTCTTTTGCCTTACTTCATAATACTCTTTTGCCTTGAGTGCCGCTTTTAGAAACCTGTCAAACGAAATCGGCTTAACGAGATAATCCAGCGCATTCAGCTCAAAACCATCCAGCGCATATTGCGGGAACGCGGTCGTGAAAATCACCGGCACAGGTTTCTGCAACATCTTCATGAAATCAAGACCTGTGATCTTTGGCATTTGTATATCCAGAAAAAGCAATTGCACATCCCCATGGCTAATCATTTCAGTAGCCTTAAGCGGGTTATCATATTCTCCCAACAGGTTAAGAAAATCCACATCAGCAATATATTCTCTTAACCCTTTTCTTGCAAGCGGTTCATCGTCTATAATGATACAGTTAATCATTTTATTAAGATTAAAATACCACCGATCAATAATGATACTGAAACGACAAATAATATCGCCAGCGTCCTGAATTTTCCTTTTTTTCTTAGCATTAAAGCGGTAAGCATGTCATTAAATTTTTAGTTTCAAATTTATTTTAAATGTGTTTGCATCATTATTCACATCCAGCTTGTGCGCATCCGGGTATAAAAGCTCCAATCGTCTTTTTACATTATTCATGCCAATGCCGCCATGCTGCTCAGTAGTGTATATTCCTTCCTCCCTTGAATTTTCAACCGCAAATTCGAAATAACCATTACTACGGGCCAGATCTACTTTTACAAAATTGGCTTCGTTCGTTCTATGCGAAATATGCTTAAAAGCATTCTCAACAAAAGGAATAAGCAGTAGTGGCTCAATGGAAAAATTTTTTACCTCAGGAGAACAATTGAATTCTACCTTATAGTTTTCATCTTTTCGCAACTGTTGCAGCTGAACATAATCCTGTAAATAATTTATTTCTTTTTCGATTGGTATTTTTTCCCCGTTCGCCTCATAAAGCTGGTAACGCAGCATATCAGAAAATGTGTGGAGGGCCTGTCTAGCATCAGGATTGTTTTTATCAATCAGAAAATAAACAGCGTTTAGTGAATTAAATAAAAAATGTGGATTGATCTGTGATTTTAAAAAATTCAGCTCGGCCTCGGCATTTTCCTTTGCAAGTTCTGCAATCCTCTTTTGCAACCTCAGTTGATCAAACACCAGTTTAAAAGCAGCACCAGCGATCACAAGAAAGAAATGCGGAATGACATTATCATAGATCCGGGCTTTAAGGTTTCCGCCCAAAGCAAAAATTGTCGGATCATTTGCTACCTGGCCAATAATATACATCTTGGTAAAGCTGCTTGTCAGGATCATAGCAATAAATATCAAAACAAATGAAAAGTACTTTTTCCTGTATAGCAAATAAGGTATGAGAACATAGTTTGTGATGTAAACCATCAGCATCAGGTCAACTATTTTGATAAAAGTTATCTTCAAAGCCAGCGCTGGAGTGAGATAACCTTCATAGCGAAGCATGAACCACACCCCGAATAGCAACAACCAGAATAAAACGTGGTGTAATTTGTATTTTATAAAAAAGGAAGCGTTGTGCATAATACAAAATAAAATTACGATTTCCCTTTTGTAAAAGAGATTACATCATTGGCAGGTTATTCCTGACGAAAGGGTCAAATACGTTTCATCAAGTATCAATGACCAGTTATGTAAAGTATTTTATACCAGGTAATTTCTGTCGGAAATTTATGGTGAAATTAATTTTTATGAAACTACTCTTTGTTTTTACCATTATTCTCATTTCCACTATTGCTTGCTCCCAAAAAAGCAATAAAAAGATTGGCCAGGCAAACAACATTAATGTTGGCGGAAGTTGCGAAGGCTGTGAAGCCATTCATGAATCACCTGTTCCTTTTGATTCATTAAGTAATCTCTTGTGGCTTCCTGACTGGAATGACAATGGAAGAAAGCTTGCTGTTAACGGAATTGTCTATACGGCCAGTGGAGTACCGGCGGCAAATATTATAATTTATGTGTATCACACTGATCAAAAAGGTGTTTATCCTACTAAAGGAGATGAAAAAGGTTGGGGCAAACGACATGGTTATCTCCGCGGATGGATGAAAACAAATGAAAAAGGCGAATACAAATTTTTTACACTGAGACCGGCCGCTTATCCGGGCAGAAAAGATCCGGCACATATTCATGTTACGATCAAGGAACCTGATAAAAATGAATATTGGATCGATGAATACGTTTTTGATGACGATCCCTTGCTGACCGATACACAAAGAAAAAATGCCCCGGATCGTGGTGGTAGTGGCATATTGAAGGTAAAAGATGTGGGAAATATGCTAAAGGCAGAAAGAAATATTTACCTGGGCAAGAATATTCCTGATTATCCCAGGCAATAAAGTATAGCCATGAAAAGGTTTTTAATTTCCAACTTCTTCCTTCTTCTTTCATTTGCGATTGCCGCACATCCTGGTATTGGAATAGTTAAAGACAGTAAAGGAAATGTTTATTACACTGATCTGAAACAAGTATGGAAAATTTTACCGGATGGAAGTAAAACAACTGTAGTAAGAGGGGTTCATACGCATGAATTATACATTGACGAAAATGATAATTTATATGGAGAGCATCTTTGGTACAATGGTGAAAGCAAGGATACATGGGGACATTATGCGTGGCGCTTAAACAATACAGGTGAATTAGTAAAAGAAATAAAACCAACGGAAGGTTTTTTAACGAACTATAGTTTTGCAAGAGATTCTTTTGGTAATATGTATTGGGTGGAAAGATTTAATACGTCGCGGATAATGAAAAAAAGTAGAACTGGCGAAATCACTAAACTTATTGAAGGTAAGTTTGGTTTTATCGGATGGTTGAGCTGTACAAAAAATGGATCCCTGTATTTTACTGAAAATAATAAGTTGCATAAATTATCGGCTAGTGGAAAGTTGGAAACATTAGCTAACAACATTGGCAGCAAATCGACTGATTTTACCATGATGGGACGTAATTATGATAGCTATGGTATCTGGACAGATGAAGCCGATAATATTTATTTGGCAATGATAGATTCGAAAAATGTTATTCGTATCGGCAACGATGGTAAGGTAGAAACAATTATTAATACAAATTCAAGCTGGACGATCTGCAGTGGAATTTTTGACAATAATGGAGATCTATGGGTACTTGAAAATTCTATTACCAATGAAGTTAGGGTAAGAAAAATAACCAAAACAGAATTAGCGGGTGGGAAAACAGTGAATAGTTTGGCCATAAAACCACATTTGCTTATTACCATTTTTATAGTAGCATTGATGATTGTTTTGTTCTTAATTGCAAAAATATTTATGAATAAAAAAAGGCAAAAGCTTTTTCATATTGCCATATAATTTATGCTCTACTTCTTATCATTCCTATTATCCTGGTTAAGCGGGATGCTTGTTATCCTTACTACCGCCTTCTATTCTTACGATCAATTCAGCATTATAGATATTACCAGTTTTGCTGTCATGACCTTTGTTGGTTTTTTAATTATGTTCCTGCTTATCTATTTAATTGTTTTAAAAACAGTCCATAAAAGAATAGTTGGAGCGAAGCAGTTTGTTTATTTCCCTTTCATATTTTCTTTACTTGCCAATTTGCCGGTCTATTTTCTTATCTGGAAAAATATTGGAAATTATTATGGAACCAGTGAAGCAACTCTGTTTATACTTGGCTTTCTTACCAGTGGATTAGTGTTTGGATTATTCTGGGCGTGGAAAAATAAAATGCTTAGCCAAAGGGCATAAATAAGCGATCAGAAACCAACTACTGTAACTATTTCTGGTAATTACGTTCGCCAAACAATAAACTGCCAATGCGAACCATGTTGCTTCCTTCTTCAATGGCAATTTTATAATCTGAACTCATGCCCATGGAAAGTGTTTGAAGTTGCGGGGTTGAAGCATGAAGTTTTTCGGAGATTGTTTTCAAATGTTTGAATTCTATTCTTATTTTGTTAACATCATCAGTTAAACTCGCCATTCCCATCAGGCCGGTAATTTTTACGTTCTCAAATTGGCTGATATCCAAACTGAATAATTCGCTCTCATCAAAACCAAATTTTGTCTCTTCTTGTGCGATGTGAACCTGCAACAGGCAATGAATGACCCGGGAATTTTTTTCAGCTTGCTTATCGATCTCTTTAAGCAATTTTAAACTGTCAACACCATGGATCAAATAAACAAAGGGAACGATTGTTTTTACTTTATTGGTTTGTAAATGCCCGATAAAATGCCACCGGATATCTGGAGGCAGTTGTTTTGCTTTCTCTGCTAATTCCTGAACGTAGTTTTCTCCAAAATCACGGTGACCAAGCTCGTATAATTTAAGAATATCTTCAATGGGTTTGGTTTTAGAAACAGCCACAAGGGTAATACCCAATAATCTCAATTCATCATTTAATTGTTGATATGCTTCTTTGTTTACTGACATATTGCTAAAAGGAAATCCCGCAATCGGCGGGACAAGTTATGCAAACAACTTTCATTCCTGCATTACTTTAAAATACTTCTGCTGATCACAATTCTTTGTACTTCACTCGTACCCTCATATATCTGTGTGATCTTTGCATCCCGCATCATTCTTTCTACATGGTATTCTTTTACAAAACCATAACCTCCGTGGATCTGTACGGCCTCCACCGTCGTCCACATAGCAGTTTCCGACGCATAAACTTTTGCCATGCTACTGCTGACCCCGTAATCAATTTGATTATCCTTCTCCCATGCCGCTTTCAGGCAGAGTAACCGTGCGGCGTCGATCCTTGTAGCCATATCCGCTAACTTGAAAGCGATCGCCTGGTGATTCATTATTTCAGTTCCAAACGCCTTTCTTGTTTTTGAATATGATTTTGACAATTCATAAGCGCCACTTGCAATACCTAATGCCTGTGATGCGATACCGATTCTTCCGCCAGCCAGTGTTTTCATTGCGAATTTGAAACCAAATCCCTCATCTCCTATTCTGTTTGCTTTAGGAACTTTTACATCATTGAACATCACTGTATGCGTATCACTTCCGCGAATGCCTAACTTGTTTTCTTTTGCTGCTACAACCACCCCGGGCCAATCTCTTTCTACGATCAAAGTATTGATCCCACGCGAAGCTTTTTTAGGATCCGCTTGTGCCATCACCAGGTAAACAGATGCAGTACCGCCATTAGTGATCCAGTTTTTCGTTCCATTGAGCAAATAGTAGTCGCCTTTATCTTCTGCTGTTGTTCTTTGTGAAGTGGCATCACTGCCGGCCTCAGGTTCGCTTAACATGAATGCCCCAATATATAGTTCGCCGTTCTTTTTGCCTTGTGCCAGGGGTGTAAGATATTTTTCCTTTTGCTCGTGTGTACCATAGGCCTCAAGACCATAACAAACAAGACTGTTATTTACACTCATTACTACACTTGTACTTGCATCCCATTTGCTTATTTCTTCCATCGCCAGTACATAGCTCACGGTATCCATACCAGCGCCCCCATACTCGGGTGGCACCATCATCCCTAAGAACCCAAGATCTGCAAGTTTCATCACCTGCTCCTTAGGAAAAAGCTGTTTCTCGTCTCGTTCAATAACGCCGGGTTTGCATTCATTCTCTGCAAAATCCTTTGCCGCTTTTTGAATCATTAATTGTTCTTCTGTAAGCTGAAAATGCATCTAAATTTAAATTTGGTCGCAAAGATAAGGGAACTAACTCCGCAAGAACAACTGTTAGTAGAATAGACGGCGTATCCGGTGGGATCTATTTTATTTAATCCATTCAAGACTAAATAAACTACATCTGGCAATTATCAAGCGGCAGTTGCATAAAGCCAAAATAAAAACAAATAGCAGCTAAAAGTACGATCCGTAAATTAAGCTCTGCCCATCTGCTTTAAGAATTTGATATGAGAAACGACGGCATATCTTACCCTGGGATATTCAATATATGAAATGCCATACTCCTCGCAAACCTGTTTGATAATCCGGCTAATTGCGGGATAATGAACATGGGAAATCTTAGGAAACAGGTGGTGTTCTATCTGGAAATTTAAACCACCCACCAGCCAGCTCACTAACTTATTTGTTGTGGCAAAATTGGCTGTAGTCTTCACCTGGTGAATTGCCCAGTCGTCTTCCATTTTTCCGGTAGCGCTATCAGGCAAAGGGAAATGTGTATGTTCTACGGTATGGGCTAACTGGAATACGATGCTCAACACAAATCCGGCAACGAGACCCATACTCAAAAAACCAAGGATCCAGGATGTAAACCCAACCATATAAATTGGAATAACAACAAAAATCAAAGCATGTGCAATTTTGTAGAACCAAAAATAAAAATGTTCTTTCGGTGTCATTTTTCTTAATGATATGGAACCTATTTTACCCGAGAAATACTTTGTATAATCTGTCACAAAAATCCAGTAGATATATAATAAGGAATAAGCGGCCCAGAAATAAAAATGCTGGTACCGGTGTATTTTATAACGTGGCTGCTCATCACAAAGACGAAGCAGAGGCCGGGCTTCAATATCATCATCAACACCATGAATATTTGTGTAGGTATGATGAATAATATTATGCTTCATCTTCCACATATGCTGACTTGCGCCCAGGAAATTTGCAAAATTAGAAGCCATGTTGTTGATCCATTTATAACGGCTAAAGCTTCCATGGGCTCCATCATGCATTACGTTAAAGCCAACCGCAGCAGTAACACATCCTAAAATAACGCATTCAAAAATTGCGAAGATTGCCGGCGGCGTAAAGAAAACAAGGTGGACATATAGCATTATTAATCCTGCAACTAAGAGAATAGCTTTACTATAAAGTTTGAAGTTACCGGTTGTGGACTTTCCTTTTTGACTAAAATACTCTCCGATCTTTCTTTTCAAATCACTATGAAATGATATTGGAAGCTTGGGAAATTTTGGACTGGACATTTTCTGAATTTAATAGAAAGCAAAGGTACTCTTTATCTCTGATAAAAGTGTGTCATAACCCGTTAGTTATCCAGATATTATTCTTTTACCAAAACTTTTTGACGTTTTAAGAAGCCCTAAATTATCAGGTCTCAATAGTAATCAACGAATCGAAGTTTTTTATCCCTAAGCTCTTTTCAGTAGTAAATCCTTCACCATATTGCACGCCAATTTTTTTTCCAATTACTCTCGCTCTTGCAACAATACTCTCGAGAAATGCTGATGTGGAAATGTAAGTCTGAGGTCCATCGTCTTCATTATCTGGATTATAAAACTGGGTTGTATAAGCTTTTACAGCCTCCATCCGCTGTTCAAACACATCTGAAATATCAATGATAAAATCAGGTTCGTGATACCGATCCTGAATATAATGAAAAATATATTTAGGTCTCCATGGCTCCTGTGCAGTTCCTTCCTCATTTATTGTTTCAACCTTTCTTAGCCCGGAGAGAAAACAACTATCGGTCGTTAATTTTGCGGCACGGCCATGATCCGGGTGACGATCATTCAATGAATTGGTGATTACGATTTCAGGTTGATATTTTCTTATTGCGATAATCAGTCTTCTTTGATGTTCTTCATCATTCTTAAAAAAGCCATCACGCATTCTTAAGTTTTCTCTTACAGCCACACCCATAATCATTGCTGCTTTTGCGGCCTCCTCGTATCTTGTTTCAATAGTGCCACGGGAACCAAGCTCTCCCTGTGTCAGGTCAAGCACTCCAACTTTTTTTCCATTCTTAATTTCATTGATGATAGTGCCGGAGCAACCGAGTTCTACATCATCCGGATGAACGCCAATTGCAAGTATGTCAAGTTTACTTCCAGCCCCTAAAGGAGCGTTTTGAAAATTCCTTACTGAAGTATCTGTCATTATAAAAATTTAAATCAAGATTTTTTTGAAAGATAAATAAAAGGAGAAGCTTTTTAAAACGAAGATTATTTAAGTCCCTTTAGGGGTTTGGGGGTCTTATTCCCGGTTTATAAGGATTATTATACCAGGTCGCGTCAATTTCCTGCACGATGTTTTCAATCTGGCGATCGACTTTTTCTTTCGGATCCCACTCCTGTTTAAGACTGCTGCCAAAAAAGAAGGCCACAGTTTGATAAACACGGGCGGTTACACCCCCGCGGTATTCTTTTACAATTTCATAACAGTTATTGCCAGTTTGCCGATTGATAAGTTTCATTAAAACCTTACCCTGGTAAACAGAAAGATTGGAAAGCGGATCAGCAAATTGATCTTTCAATTCTTTTTCTCTTGATTTTATATAATCCTTTCTCTGTTTTTTTGATTTCATTTGAGAGATGCGGGTATTGATATCATTCATTAAAACACCGGCGGTACGGGCATATGGGTAAGTAACATATACTGCATTGCGAAGTCTTGTCCATTCTTCAATGTACTTTGCGAGTTTCTTTTCACTCATGTTAGAAACCCATGCCATTTCCAGTTCTTTATACGGCATCCACTCATTTTGATAATAAATGGCGCTGGTTATGATAGTGTCATTCGGCCCCCATTTTTTTGTATCGATTGGCGGAGCCAAGGGCCTGGGGCCAACTAATGTATCAGTTTGTGAAAAAACATTGCCGGTGGCAAAAATTAGTGCCACAATTAAAACGATACCCGTTTTACAATGAATTTTCATGAAACTAAAATACAATATTATGACAATGATTTTATACCGAACGCCGTATGGTAAAGTTAAAAGATTGAGCGTCAGGCTGAAATTTTATTCATCTGTATCCGCCTGACCATGCTTATTAGTATACCGATCGCCATAATGATAACACCGGCCCATAGAAGATTTATAAAAGGAAACTTATAGACTTTCAACGTTAAAAACTCCTGGATGGCTTTCGATTCCTTTACTCCTATCTCAAATTTTTTATCAATTATTTTTTGCAATTGAACTGTTAACCCCTGGGCAAACAATGTATCCGGAACAAAATCCAATTGATTTCCCCGCAAATAAAAATAAGGCCATGCAACAAGACGTTTCCCGTCCATACCATTTACTGTAATCTTTGCTACAATTGCGGTATCACCAGGTAAAAAATTAACTCTTGGATTTAGCGGGTTCACTAACACAGAATCAAGTGTCATATACCCATTTGAGTAAAATATAGTATCGCCGGGTTGGACAACGTTATTCCTGAAAGTAGCCGTGTCTTTATTTTTTTCCGGGTCAGATAATGCGGTTATATATGCAAACACATCATAGTTCCAGTAATGTCTTGCATCGGGATTGGCGCTTAGCCCTTCATTGCCTTTATAGTCAATAAAAGCATTTGGTTTAAGCGTAAAGTCTTCTTGTTTTTCTTTATCCGTGAAGTGAATGCTGAAATATTTTTGAGATTTCTTTGGATGTGAAGAATCACCAGAATAAGTAACCCAATATTTTCCCATATCCATTTTCGCACCTTTAATAAGGGTCATGTTCTCCCCCGTCTTTTCTTTGCTCTGTTCCCCGAAGTTGATCGCTATACCGCTGGTGTTATAAGAAAGTATTTCTTTTTTTGAAGAAGATATAAGAATTCCCAGTAACATTAATCCAAAACCAAAATGTGCAACAGAAGGGCCGCTAAGTTTTAGATTCCCTTTTATCCCGATCCAGATATAAGATAAGTTGGCAATGATGGCAAACACACTGCAAGCGATGGCTGTCCATATAAAAACGAGAAACCCGATGCCATACTTATCGTAATTGATATTCCCGAAATATAGAATCAAT
Organism: uncultured bacterium; assembly: GCA_965652775.1. Taxonomy (GTDB): domain Bacteria; phylum Bacteroidota; class Bacteroidia; order Chitinophagales; family Chitinophagaceae; genus VBAS01. The sequence continues at coordinate 18,217 of CBFGXP010000015.1, read as the reverse complement.
CCCGCCGCAATAGCACTAAGCGCAAAAGGAACTGTGATCTTTTTGAAAAAATACTGCTTGCTTGTTTCCTTATATTTCAAATATTGTCCAACTGCGGTTAATAATCCAATGATGATCGCAATAAAGATCTGGATGCGGTTATAAGAAAACTCTATGTCCTGTGGCGGTGCGACGGTCTTATTAAAAATTTTATTATAAACCGGCAGTGAGGTTTGTGCAATAATAAGGATCGCGGAAAACAAAATAACCAGCGAACCTATGAACATCCAAAATTCCCTTGAGGATGCTGCCTCCTCCTTTTTTACAGAAGGAATTATTTTATTCATGTTCACGATAAACAATACCAATGCGGCTATTGGAGAAATGATTGCAAATATTGGATGAACCAAACCCGTTAAAAGCAGAAGCAAAACAGAAGCACCAAGACCTAAAAGTTTTTTATTGAGCCCGTTTAATGATGCAATGGCAGGCATCCACAAAAAAACATATAAGAATAAATACAATTGCGCGTTCATTCCAAGATCTGCAAATGAATGCACAGAAGTTTCTCCAAGTATACCACTGCGTGTAAGAAACGTAGAATAAAGGATCAGGATAAATGTGAGTGCAATTAAAAAGAATGAAGTTTGTAATGAACGACCTGTACTTTTATAAATAAGTAATGTATGAACGCCGGCGATCAGTGTAAGCCATGGCACCAATGAAGCATTCTCCACCGGGTCCCATGCCCAGTAACCACCAAAACTCAATGACTCATAAGCCCACGCCCCTCCCATCATGATCCCGACACCAAGTACACAGGCCGAAAATAATGCCCATGGCAAGGCTGGTTTTACCCACTCTCCATACTTTTTTGTTATCAATCCGCCGATCGCAAAGGCAAATGGAATAACCGTACTTGCAAACCCAAGAAATAAAACCGGCGGATGAATTACCATCCAATAATTCTGCAACAGCATATTCAATCCATTGCCGTCTTTGATTCGTGTTGCATAATCAGCAAACTGGAAAACGGGCAGGTCAGGCATTTGTTCACGAAACAGTGCAAAAGGATTGGCTCCGACTTTTGTGCCGAAAAAGAAAATGCCAAGCATCATAGTAGCAAGACAAACCTGTGCGAATGAAAGAACCGCCATAACAGGTGCTTCCCATTTTTTTGAAGTAAATATTAATACAACCCCCAGAATGGCGTGCCATAAGGTCCAGAGTATAAAACTCCCTTCGGATGCACTCCACAATGAACTTAATATGTATTTCGGCTCAAGATCGTTGCCGGAGTTTTTGTAAACGTATTGATATTCGTACCGATGATTAGCAATAAGTGAATACAGTAGAACAAATATGCCGACTATTGAGATGACGTCAACAAAAAAAGCAATCCTTCCAAGTTTTTTCCAGCTTTCAGCATCTGCAGGACTTGCCGACCTGGCAGATATAAAATAAGAAACGGTAGCAATGATTGAAGCAACAAATGAAAGGATAATAAATAAATGACCGACTTTACCCGGCAGCAGGTGTTCACCTATATAGTCCATTGAAATTAATTAGTGTTTTTGTTCATGCTTTCCTCGATGCGGGTCGGGTCATCTGTGTATTTGGATGGACATTTCATCAGTATCTCATTACATTCAAAAACTTCACCATTCATTTTTCCCTTCATCACCAGCTTTTCGCTATGCTCAAAATTATCCGGTTTTGCATTGCTGTAAACAACCTTCATCTTTCCCCCCGTAGAATCCACAGCGGTAAAACTTAAATAGTTTGGATTTTTTATGGCATCATAATCCACCGGCTGGGTTTTATCAAGCTTTGCAACCACATGCACGAACTTCCCGGTTTTTTCCCTTGCACCTGCGATTGTCTCATAACTGCTGAGCATTTCAGCTCCGCCTTTTGGCATTAAACTGATCAAAGCTGCAATGGCTCCAATGATCAAAACAAGCAATACAATATGTGTTTTTTTCATGATTCGAATTTGCTCCGCAAAGATAGACCAAAAAGGTTTTGAACATACAGGAACTTGGTTGAGAAAAATCATATGGCGAATTGTGAATGGTCAATGGTGAGAATTTAGAGTTTATTGACAATTAGCCATCCCCATTGAGGAAAGATGAACAGCGATCAGCACCCTGAACGGAGCGTCGCAACTAAAGCTCAATCAGGGCTCAAAAGCCGGTATCATAAATATCTATATCAAAACTTTAGACGTTGAATCTCTTATTTCTAACTTCTCCTTACCTTGCACGCCTTTTGAAACCCTGTTATGACTGATCTCTCAAAATTTGATCCTAATAGTGTAAGCAATCCGCACAATAATATTTTTGGATTGCCCTTTACTGAAGAGGAAGCAAAGCTGGTTATATTACCAGTGCCCTGGGAAGTAACTGTAAGCTATGGCGCCGGTACCGCCCGTGCTCCTGAACATGTTTTTTCCGCGAGTCTGCAGGTCGACCTTTATGATCCCGATGTGCCTGAAGGTTGGAAGCAGGGATTTTTTATGAAGAGCATTGACCGCAAAGTTTTGTTGAAAAGTGATTATTTGCGTAAAGAAGCCGAGCTCTATATAGATTATATTTCAAAAGGAGATGCAGTGGAAACGCATCAATTCATGACCAAGACCCTGCGGGATGTAAACGAAGGAAGTGTTTTTTTGAATAAATGGGTTTATGACCAGGCAAAATCCTTGCTCGACAGGAATAAATTGGTGGGCTTGCTTGGCGGTGATCATAGTGTGCCGCTCGGGTTTATGAAGGCCATTGCGGAAAAACACGGAAGCTTTGGAATTTTGCAAATAGATGCGCATTGCGATCTTCGCAAAGCATACATGGGTTTTGTGTATTCACATGCAAGCATAATGTACAATGCGCTAAATGAAATTCCTGAAATTGAAAGATTGATACAGGTTGGTGTTCGTGATTTTAGCGAAGCGGAGTGGGAATATATTTTTAACAGTAACTATAAAGTAATTACCTATTTTGATCGTGAGTTAAAAGAAAGGGTGTACGAAGGACAAACATGGAAACAGGTTGCTGAGGAGATCATAGAAAAACTGCCCGAAAAAGTTTATATAAGTTTCGATGTAGATGGGCTTGATCCCAAGCTTTGTCCCAATTCAGGGACGCCGGTGCAGGGTGGAATGGAAACAGAGCAGGTGTTTTACATTTTCAACAAACTTGTAAAAAGTGGGAAAAAAATAATTGGGTTTGACCTGAATGAAACAGGTGTTGGGGAAAATGATTGGGATGCCAATGTGAGTGCAAGAATACTTTTTAAACTTTGTAATTTGTTGTTGGCAAGTAACAGTTGATATTTTTATTCGCCCGGCTCTATAAATCCTATCTGGTTTCTCTTGCAAGTTTACCCTGAGCTAGTCGAAGGGCACTATTTACCGCAGTAATTTTATTCAGCAATGAGGAAATACTCTTTCATCCTTAAAAATGATAAAACAAAAAACTACAGGCTCATCAGCCAGCTGCTGGTATTATTTAACCTGCTTGGGTTTATTTTTCTCCTCATTAATAGCGAAATAAGAATTGCAAGGAATTTTATTCTTCTTTTTGCACTACTCATCACTGCTGTGTACACTTTCTTTACTGTTATGGAATGGCTGTCAAAAAAACCACTACCGGATTTCTGGCACCGATCAATTTTTGCGATCTGTGCATTAGTATGGATGAAAGAAGGATTTTGGTGGCTTAGCGTGATGTTACTGCTATTTATTCTTCTAGACTTTATTGCTCACAAAAAACTGGTCGTACATGTAACAAATAAGACAATAGTTGTTCCTTATATGTTTCAAAAAGAAGTAAGCTGGAATGAAGTGAATAATGTAATACTAAAAGATGGCTTGCTTACAATTGATTTTAAAAACAACAGGCTTTTTCAGCATATAATACTTAATTCCGAAGAAGACATCAGCGAAAAAGAATTCAATGAATTTTGCAACCAACAACTGAATAAATAACGACTTTTGCAGATTGAACTTTCAACTTTCAACCTTGAACTTTACGCATTCACCATATATTCTCTATTCAGACAGCAAGGGAAATATTTTTGAAGACACTTCATTATACACTACCGGCCGAAGTGGCTGGGATGCTTTACCTATTCCTGAAGACGAATGGATAGAACTACCGGGAGGAGGTTCATTGTATGAATTGCCGGGAAGAAGAGGAATTGGTATTGATGTAAAGTCAGGTGAAATGCGTTTATGTGAAAAGGGCTGGGCCGTTGCTGCCTTTATTCCTCCCGCTCATACAGGACTTTACCTTGCAGCCTATGAATCAGAAAAAGACGCTCCGGTACTTCCATTGTTTTGTTACACTGCTGTGGGCTGGCACGACAATAAATTCTATGTGCCTGCTATAAGAATCGAAAAAGATATTCGCCAGGAAAGTGTTGGTTATGATCAGCAAAAAATAAATGACGGCGCTGCACAGCTATTAAAAGCTTATCCGCATAACCGCCTTGTAAAACATTTAATGGAAAATTGCTGCCTCACTTATCATTGTCCGGCAGCAAGAAATTTTTCTTTGGGCCGTTGGGAATGTCCTGTGCCTGTCTCGCCTGCATGTAACGCAAACTGTGTTGGCTGTATCTCATTGCAGCCCGATGAAGAACCGATCGTGTCGACACAGGATCGTCTTACGTTTAAACCCATGGCTGAGGAAATAGTTGAGTTTACAGTTCCGCATCTTGAAACTGCTCCTTATCCGTTGATTAGTTTTGGGCAAGGTTGTGAAGGCGAACCTTTGCTGATGTGGGAGACGATGCGGGATGCGATCATTGAAATAAGAAAGCATACAAAAAAGGGAAGCATTAATATAAACACCAACGGATCCGATCCGAGGGCAGTGAAAGTTTTATGTGAGGCTGGGTTAAATTCAATTCGTGTCAGCACTAACTCAGCACGAAGAGAGATTTACATGCCGTATTACCGGCCCAACAATTATGACTTTGATGATATTGTTGAAAGCCTCAAAGTGATGAATAGTTATGGTGGCTGGACCTCAATTAACTATTTTGTGTTCCCGGGAATGACGGACTCAGTTGCTGAATACGAGGCGTTAAGAAAGCTTATCAATGAAACAGGATTAAAGATGATCCAGTGGCGCAATTTCAATATTGATCCAGATTGGTATCTTGGCAAGATCGGAGTAACTGATACCGGCGAATGTCTTGGTGTAAAGCAACTAATGGATTTGATACATGAGGAATTCCCTCATCTGAAATTCGGCTATTTCAATCCATCGATCGAACGGATCAAAGGAAATTTTGAAATAGATTTTGCGCATCTATAATTGGTAAAGGGTATTTTTGATGTCTCCGAAATGGACAAGACACATCAGCGTCAAATTTTTGTTGGTATTAGTCTCGCTGTTCTCGCCACATTTATCTGGTCTGGAAATTTTATTATTGCAAGAGGAGTAATTAAAGATATTCCGCCCGTCACCCTTGCGTTTTATCGTTGGCTTACTGCAACAATTGTCATTCTTCCTTTCGCCTGGAAATATTTTGTTGCTGAACGAAAGCTCATCAGGAAAAACTTTTTATTCTTTTTACTTGCATCAGCCACCGGTGTCAGCATGTTTAATACGTTTGTTTACATAGCCGGGCATCATTCAACTGCCATCAACATGGCTATTCTTGGTACCTGCTCCTCTCCCATTATGTCTGTTATTCTTGCCAGGATATTTCTTAAAGAAAAAATCCCGGTCTTGAGAATTATAGGAATCCTGGTCTGTATTGTTGGCATCCTTATATTATTAAGCAAAGGGAATTTTCAAAATCTTGTTTCATTTAAATTTACCAAAGGTGATTGGTGGATCATGGCTGCAGCACTCACATTCGCTATTTATAATACTTCGGTAAGAAAGAAGCCAGCAACCATGCACCCCGTTAATTTTCTTTTTGTGATCTTTTTATTAGGCACTCTTATCCTCTTGCCTTTTTATTTAGTTGAATTAAATGACCACGGTAGTTTTGCCATGAATGCCTTTAATATTTCGGCTATATTATATCTGGGTATCGGAGCATCCGTTATTTGTTTTCTTATCTGGAATAAAGCGATCGTTGCATTGGGTAGCGGACGAACAGCATTGTTTGGGAATTTAATCCCGGTGTTTAGCAGCATCGAAGCAGTTTTCCTGTTAAATGAAAAAATTACTTCCATTCATATTATAAGTTTTATTTTAGTTGTAGCCGGTTTGGTGATCGCCAATCTTAAAAAATAAAGCCAGCTGCTTGATCGAATCAAAAATCAATAAAAAAGTTTTACCTGTTATTGTGCTTTCGCAGTTTGCGGGTACATCGCTTTGGTTTGTTGGGAATGCGGTGTTACCAGAATTAAAACAAACTCTTCAGCTCAGCCAATATGCAGTAAGCCTGGTTACTTCAGCTGTTATGCTAGGTTTTATTGCCGGCACTTTAGTTTTCGCTTTCTTATCTCTCGCCGATCGCTTCTCACCCGTAAAATTATTTTTTATAAGTTCTTTGCTTGGCGCATTAACTAACGCTGCAGTGGCTTGGTTCGTAACAGATGGGGCTGGTTTATTTTTATTTCGGTTACTTACCGGATTTTGTCTTGCAGGCATTTACCCTGTCGGGATGAAGATCGCAGCTGACTGGTATGAAAAAGGATTGGGCAAGGCACTCGGATTTTTATTGGGAGCATTGGTGTTAGGAACAGCATTTCCACATTTGTTAAAGAACAGGGATTTCGAATTGCCATGGAGATCGGTTTTATATACTACTTCGGTAGTAGCAGTTGTTGGCGGATTACTAATGATATTACTTGTGGGCGATGGACCCAATAGAAAGAGATCAGGCGGTTTCCGATGGGATGCTATTGGAAAAATATTCAGTTCGAAAAAATGGAGACAATCTGCGTTCGGCTATTTTGGTCATATGTGGGAAGTTTATTCATTTTGGGGATTCGTTCCATTGATCATTGAATTGTATTCACGGAAGAACGGGTTACAACTCAACATCCCTTTCTTGAGTTTCATGGCCATTGCAATAGGTTTTGTTGGAAGTATTGCCGGCGGATATTTGTCAGGGAAGATCGGAAGCGCCAGGGTAGCAATGTGGTCATTGCTTATTTCAGGCATCTGTTGTTTTATTTCTCCTTTTAGTTATTCATTCCCCGTTTTCCTTTTTATTACACTGCTTTTGATTTGGGGGTTGACTGTTGTGCCTGATTCACCACAATTCTCCACGTTAGTTGCTCAATACGCGCCTGAAGAATTGAGAGGAACTGCATTGACGATATATAATTCCATTGGCTTTGCAATTACTACTATCAGCCTGTATGTTATTGACCGTATATTTCATTCTCAAACATTTCCGGGAGGTGAAAATACTTTTGCATTATTAGGACTTGGAGCCCTTGTTGGTTTACCGAGTACGATAAGGTTAATAAGAAACAAGTGAACACAGACAATCATATAAAAAAAATTGTAATAGTTGGGGCTACTTCAGGTATTGGTAGAAAAATGGCTGAATTATATGCTGCTGATGGAAACGTCGTTGGCATAACAGGGAGAAGAAAAGAATTATTGGATGAGATAGAGAAAATGTTCCCGCACACAATAAAGACGGAATGTTTTGATGTAACAACCGGTGAAAACATTAAAAGACTTACGTCACTTATTGAAAAAATCGGAGGGTTGGATATACTCGTTTATAGTTCTGGCATCGGCGAACCAAGCAAAGAATTGAACTGGGAACTTGACAAAGCAACTGTCGAAACAAATGTGAATGGGTTTATAGAGATTGCCAATTGGGCTTTTAATTTTTTTATCAAACAAGGATATGGAAAGATGGCTGTTATTTCATCGATCGCAGCCAACAGAGGCAATAGCTGGGCACCGGCCTACAGCGCTTCAAAGGCTTTTCAAAGTAACTACTTTGAGGCGCTGGCAATCAAGGCAAAGAGAATTAGAAAAGATATTGGAATCACCTGCATTGAACCCGGGTTTGTTGATACAAAAATGGCAAAGGGAAATAAGAGATTCTGGCTGGTGTCATTAGAAAAAGCAACACAACAAATGATATCTGCAATTGAAAGAAAAAAGAGAAAGGTATATGTGAGTAAAAGGTGGTGGCTGGTAGCAAAATTGATGAGATGGACTCCCTTCTGGATCTATAAAAGAATCGGTTGAAGAGGTGAATGGGTGGTGAAGTGTGAATATGCAATTGATCTGAAAAAACTCATAGTGAAAAGCCGAATAGGATTACAGTAAGTACAAGGTAGTGTCACAACGGAAGCTTTATAGTATTACCACTGCGGATATCATAAATAAAAACTACCAGTCGTTGTAAATTTTCCTCATACTCCCTGCATATTGTGGATAAACAAAAAATTAACAATAAAAATGGATGCTGCAGGGCAAGTTGCACATGCTTTGCATCGTTTAATCAACAGGTGTGAACAACAATAACTTGAATTCAAAAACTCACCCGGTTACTTTTGTATGAATTACTATACCGCTATGATGCAAAGTTTTGAAAAAGAAAAGAACAAGCGGGCAGGGCTTATTACCGGCGGCGTGGCCCTGGCAATGCTTTTAACTTTTATCTTTTTGAAATGGCCTTTACCCGTTATTGAATTTCCCCCACAGGACATGTATGTTGAAGTACAGTTGGAACAGCCTGTCGATGTGAGATCAGGTGGTGGCGGTGGCGGTGGTAATACAGTAAAAGCGCCGGAACCGAAAGGAATCGCAAAACCTGCGGTTGTTCCCGGCGTCAAAGAGGAATCAAAAGATTTTGAAACGAACGATAAAGACGAAGAAGCTCCTCCGGCAACTAAACCTCCCAATCCAAAACCTGAAGCGACTAAAGTAGTCCCCAATACTTCTGTTACCAAAACAGTTCCAAAGCAAATCATTGAAACACCTGCACCTCCAAAGCCAAAAGCTGTAGCTGGTAAAACATTAACAGGTACAGGAACAGGTGGTGGCACTGCTGATAAATATGATATCGCGGGTGGTACTGGAACCGGGACCGGCGTTGGAAGAGGTCCTGGTTATGGTGGTGCAACCGGTGGTGGCACCGGTGGCGGTACCGGTACGGGTGTTGGTACCGGGGTTGGACCAAAAAGAGTAAGTGGAAACAGGACGATTGTAACATCTGGTAAATTAGATGCGGGCGAAAATATTTCTGGTAAAGTGGAAGCTGAAATACGAGTCTCTGCTGATGGTGTGGGTACGCTTGTAAGAACTGTAAGAGGTTCATTGATGAGCGATGGGCAAGCAAAAGATATTATTCGCGATTGGTTAAGAAGAAATCGTTTTAACAGAACCGGTGAGGAATCAACCGTAGTATATGAATTTAATATTCGCACAGGCGGATAGGCGTTAAGATTAATTGTGCAATGCCATCTTGTTTTTTTCAGGATGGCATTTTTATTTTTGCCTATTATGGCCAGCCAGCTGATTTTAATAAAAGGCGATATCACCAAAGTGAAGGTCGATGCAATTGTCAATGCCGCTAATTCAAGCCTGATGGGCGGAGGTGGTGTTGATGGCGCTATACATCGTGCTGGCGGACCCGCAATACTTGACGATTGCCGAAAAATAGTGACGAAACAAGGTGGCTGTAAAACTGGTGATGCCGTGATCACCACTGGCGGCGACCTTCCTGCAAAATATGTTATCCATACCGTTGGACCAGTCTGGAGCAGCGGTAAAAAGAACGAAGCCACACTACTTGCAAATTGTTATAAGAACAGCTTACAACTTGCTGTTGATAACAAAATATCTTCTATTGCATTTCCAAATATTAGTACCGGTATATACGGATATCCAAAAAAAGAAGCTGCTGAAGTTGCTGTTACCACCGTTACAGATTTCCTGGAACAAAATGATTTTATTAATAAGGTTTATTTCGTTTGCTTTGATGAGGAAAATTTTCAGCTTTACCGGTTATTAATTAAAGATTGAATGAAAGCGTTATACTACCTGAAATGGCCTTTTTTAATTTTCTTTATTGGCCTTTTATTTAATGGTATCGGTGCACTTCTTAAACTTCGTCACTGGCCGGGAGCAGATGAAACGCTTCGGCTCGGTTCCATCATAGAAGCGGCTGCGATAGTGTTTGCAATAGTAAAACTCGCTTTTTTAAAGAGGCCTGAATAATTTTTATCATCAAATGACTTATCAACATACAATTGAATATCTTTTTTCCCGCTTACCTATGTTCAGCCGGATAGGAGCTGCTGCTTTTAAAAAAGACCTTACCAATACCATTACCCTTTGCGAATACCTTGGGAACCCACATCAGAAATTTAAAAGCATACATGTTGCCGGAACAAATGGAAAAGGCTCAGTAAGCCATATGCTTGCAGCTATACTGCAAACTGCAGGGTACAAAACAGGATTATACACTTCTCCACACTTAAAAGATTTTAGGGAAAGAATAAAAGTGAATGGCGAAATGATCAGCGAGGATGTTGTGGTTGATTTTACTGAAAAAATAAAGCCACTGATCGAAAAAATAGAACCCAGCTTTTTTGAAATTACAGTGGCAATGGCATTTGATCATTTTGCACAACAGGAGATTGATATTGCTGTTATTGAGGTTGGACTCGGTGGAAGATTTGACAGCACGAATATCATTACACCCGAACTTTCTGTTATAACAAACATCGGCTGGGATCACATGAATATACTTGGTGACTCATTGGAGAAAATTGCTTTTGAGAAAGCTGGTATTATTAAAAAAAATATCCCGGTTGTGATTGGAGAAACTTTACCCGAAACAAAACCTGTGTTTGAAAAAATTTCCCGTCAAAAGAATACTTCTATTTTCTATGCTTCACAAAAACGGAATGTCATCGGCTGGGAATGGCAAAAACATGAGTTGATCGTAGAAGTGGCAGAAACAAAAAAAACAGATCATAAAAAATATCATCTTGATCTGCCGGGGATATACCAGGGCAAAAACCTGCTCACTGTACTTGAAGCTTGCGCTGTTTTAAAAGACCAGCAATATAATATCGATGAAAAAGACATTAGCAATGGGTTACAAAAAACAAAAAGGCTTACGGGGCTTCATGGTCGCTGGGAAATTATACACGAGCACCCAACCATTGTTCTGGATGTGGGACATAATGAAGATGGAATAAAACAGATCCTTCAGCATATTGAATTAACGACTCATCATGAATTGCATATCGTTATTGGCCTCGTAAAAGATAAAGAAGTGGAAAAAGTATTGTCTCTGCTCCCCCACTCGGCTCACTACTATTTTACACAAGCCCATATACCCCGGGCATTGGCTGCAGATATTTTACAGGCTAAAGCCAAAAGTCAGGGTCTGGAAGGCGAGGCTTACCGCGACGTAAACACCGCGATAAAAGAAGCAAAGACAAAAGCCCATCGGGATGACCTGATCCTTGTATGTGGCAGTGTTTTTTTAGTCGGTGAAATAAATGTTACATAATTAAACAAGGATAGAGCTATTAAAGGAAAGGGCTTCAAAAAAATTATTGAAGCTCCTTCCCCAGCCGGTGTATGAACATTGTGAATGGTCACGGGTTTGTCAACCATATTTAAATAATTTTATTGCTCACAACTTCGCTACCTTTACTTTACTACAACAGTGTGTGTTTTACATAGTATCTATTCTACTCAATACTGACCCAAATATCAGTATCTAATTCTTAAGCAAGTTTGTAACAACATATTAGAAGGGGCTTCTGACAATAGCGGCATTATAGGCTAGATAAAATCGGCACATTTATTTAATGACATTAAAGAATAAAAACGGATCAAACAATGCGAATCATGATAATGAAGAAGAAACAATAGAAAGTAAAGTTCTTTTACAATCTGTTATCGATGCTTCCTTAACAGGGATCGGCTACTTAAAACCTATCCACAATGATTCAAAAAAAATCGTTGACTTTTTATGTGTTTTTGCAAATAAAAAAGCGATTGAATACGCCGGTGGCATAGAAATGTCAGGTAAGCACTATTGTGAATTATTTCCCGGTATCAACGAAACAGAGGTTTTCAGGTATTATATAAAGGCGTTCGAAGAAAATGTCATCCAGGATTTTGAAACTTACTATAACATTGGAAAATTCAATAATTGGTTTAGGGTTACCGCAGTTAGAGTCGGCGATGGTATTGTGGTAAGTTTTGAAGACATTACCCGGCAAAAGATCGCAGAGAAGGACTTGGCTGCACAACATAACCTTTTAAAGCAGGCGGAAGAGCTTGCCCAGGCCGGCAGCTGGGAATATGATATAAATACCAAAGATTTTTATTGGAGTGATGGCATGTACCGGCTATTTAACATGAAAAAAGGAAGGCATGTCGTACCGTCCATCTATCTGGATTATACCACCGAACAAGATGTGCCAATAGCACAAAAAATAATAAAAGCAATAGAAAAAAATTACCACTCTTTTGAAGAAACGCTGCGCATAAAATCTAACGGTACTATAAAAACCTTAAAAATAAAAGCAGCACCGCTCAAAAATGACAAAGGGCAAATAGAGAAGATGTTAGGTGTTGATGTTGACATTACAGCAATTAAGCAGTCAGAAGAGAAAATAATGAACCTGAATAAAGAGCTCAGTTTCCTCAATGCTGAGCTAAGAAATTTTAACAGTATTGCGGCGAAGAATTACAGTGAAGTCCTCCGGCAAGTATATATTCATCTTGAGTCGATCGTGACACATGATGCCCGCACTTTATCTGACTCCAGCCGCGCTAATCTAAGAAGGGCTCAGTCTGCAATACAACGATTGAAGCTGCTTACAAATGATATCAATAATTATCTGCAGTTATATGATTTAGGCGTGAATAAGCAGGTGATTGATCCAAACAGTCTCATAGAAAAAGTGGTGTCTGGTATGAAAAGTAAGGTCGAAGATGCTGAGGCAAAAATTCAAACAACCGACTTGCCGCCATTTCCCGCTGATCCGCTTCTTTTTTCTCATCTTATGACAAACCTGCTTGATAATGCGATCAAGTTCAGGAAGGTTGAAGTTGACCCGGTCATTAAAATCCATTATTCAAATGGAACTGAAAATGGAACTCCAAAAACCTTTGGCGGTACCGATTACATGATCATTATTGTATCTGACAACGGCATCGGGTTTCAGCATGAAGAACTGGATAAAATGTTTGAGCTTTTCCACCAATTGCCAAACCAGGGAAAGCACAAAGGTTCAGGGATGGGTCTTGCCATTTGCAAAAAGATCATGCAAATGCACGGAGGTTTTATTACTGCGAATGGTAAAAATGCCGAAGGTGCGTCATTCGAATGTTATTTCCCGGTATAAGTTCAATACGATAATTCTCCCAGTTTTTCTAACGCATACAATATACAGGTAACATGCATTGATTGTATGATCTTGTGATCACGGATCAATTTTTTTATTTCATCAATAGAAACCAATTCCACAATTATCTCTTCATTGTGATCGAGCTTTTGCTCATTTACTTTCTTCCCTCCTTTTGCCAGGAACATATGCATCCAGTTTGTATTGGTAGAAGGATTAGCAGAGATCTTTCCAAGAGATTCATATGACGTAAACGCATAACCCGTTTCCTCAAGCAATTCTCTGGCAATTGCTGTTTGTTGATCCTTATCGGTGGGATCAATGCAACCTCCGGGCAGCTCAACAATAACCTCCCCTACCGGGTGGCGATATTGTTTTACCAAAATCACTTTATTGTCTTCAGTTAAAGCAAAAGCTGTTGCCCATTCAGGAAATTCATAAACATAATAGGGATCGATGATCTTACCAGCTGTAGTTTCGCAGATGTCTTTACGAACCTTAAACCAAAGATCATTGAAGAGATATTCTGAAGAAAGTATTTTCCATTTCATAATATAAGTTCCAAGAACCAAATACCAAAAATCAAATAAATAAGAAATAAAACTTAAAATAAGTACTCTCTGAGAGTGAATTCATTTTTTATTTGGAGATTTGTTTGATTCTTGATTTTTGGAATTTGTTATTTTCTTACCAGGCCATTCGTTTTCTCAAGGAAGTTATATGCGCCACATGATGCTTTCCATGCCACGCATACAAACCTAGTAAATACCAAAGTCGCATGGTTTTTTTATGCTCCGGATGAAAAACTGTGCGATTGTTCCATTGTTCATCGGTTACATACTTGAGCGCTTCATACCAGCGCAGGTGCAGTGCATGTAATAATGTGAGGGAAATATTGATCGGGAGCTTTTGCACATCGCTGAATTCGGCCCAAAGTTTTTCATTATAAGGCTTGATAGTAGGATTATCTTCTGTCAACCCAAGCTTAAACCTGCAATAAGCATTCATGTGGCTATCGGCAACATGGTGTACAACCTGTTGAATTGTCCAGCCACCTTCCCGATAAGGAACATCCAGTTGCTTCTCATCCAAATTCAACACTGCATTCTCCAATTGAAGAGGTAGAAATTTTATATCTGCCATCCATTCCACTTTTTGGTCAATAGAAAATGGTTGTGGTTGGTATTGACCAATCGGATAACTCGGGTTTGTCTCAATTACTTTAGACATACTTAATAATTAGTTTATTTGCAAATTTGGAAATGAGAAATATCATGTTACTTTTTTTCAATATCGGATCATCACATTTATTCTCCCCGCAACGAATGCCCGGTCAACTTGATAAACACATCTTCAAGATTTGCTTTTTTTACTTCCCTGGGTCTTTCAAATCCAGTCGAAACTAAATTATCTACAAGTTGATCAGGAGTATCCAATGCAATTATTTTGCCTGAATCAATAATTGCTACCCGGTCACAAAGTACCTCTGCTTCATCCATATAATGAGTTGTAATAATGACCGTGGTCCCTTTGTCGCGAATATTCCTTACCAAATCCCAGAGATTTCGGCGTGCCTGGGGATCAAGACCAGTTGTAGGCTCATCAAGAAAAACGATTTTCGGATCATTAATAAGCGTGGTGGCAACTGAAAATCTTTGCCTTTGTCCACCACTTAATTCTTTCACTTTTGACTTTGCCTTATCTTTTAAATTCACCATGTCAAGTAAACTAATCGGGTCCACATTGCGGTTATAAAGCCCGTTGAATAAAGCGATCAGCTCAACTAAATTGAGATTTGGATAATAACCGCTGGTTTGCAACTGCACGCCAATTATCTTTTTGATCTCCCCGGGATTTTCGTCAAGATCAAAACCATTTACCCAAACTTCACCACTTGTTTTATCCCGGAGGGTTTCGATTATTTCAAGAGTTGTTGATTTACCGGCGCCGTTAGGACCAAGCAAGCCAAATATCTCACCTTCATGTACATCAAAGCTGATCCCTTTTACGGCTTCAAAATCTCCGTATTTCTTTACAAGATCTTTTACTTTTATGATTGTTTCTTTCATTATGAAAATTTATTGTAACTGTCTACCTTATAAGCCCAACAACTTATGAATACCCTTGTGTCCTTCGTGATTAGTAATGTTCATTGTGTCCAATTGTTTTAGTACCACCAGGTACACGAAGGATGCACAAAGTACACAATGTCTTTTAAGATGCTTTCGAGGAGGGTCTTCAAACCTAAAACTCGAGTTCCATTTTTACATCTGCGGTTTCAAATGGCGAATCTGTTACTTCCACATTTTTGAAACCATATTTTGTATAGAGCTTTAAAGCTGTTTGTAATTGATGGTTGGAAAAAAGAATCAATTTCTTTCCTCCAAGTGCCTTTACCTTTTGCAGGCAGGTCTCCATTAATAATTTACTGATCCCCTTGCCCCGCCAGCTTTCAGCAACACACATTTTGATCAGTTCAAAAATACCATGACCTTCAGGCATGATCCCTACCGTCCCGACAATTTCTTCTCCTGCTTTTGCCAGCCAGAGAAAACCGCCTCTTCCCAGAACGATCTCCTCAGGATTATCGAGGATGATCATATCATGACTTTCTGTGAGATTGTATTTATCCAAATAATCAAGATTCAATCTCTTAAAATCAGAATGATACAGTCGATCATAATCTATTATCTCAATTGTATTCTCCATATTTTCTCTTAATCCCTTTTGCTTAATTAAATCATAGGTCTAAATAGTGTTCAAGTTCTTCCATCATTAATTTACTCCCTACAAAAAATGGTGTACGCTGATGAAGTTCTGTTGGCTGTATTTCCAAAACCCGTTGTTTTCCATTGGTAGCTTTTCCACCTGCCATTTCAACAATAAAAGAAAACGGGTTACACTCATACAACAATCTTAGTTTGCCTTTTGGCTTATCACTCATTCCCGGGTACATAAAGATCCCGCCTTTAATTAAATTCCGGTGCACATCTGCGACCATGCTCCCTATATAACGTTGTGTGTACGGGCCGCCATTATTTTTATTTTTATTCTGGCACACAGTAATATATTTCCTTACACCCTCGCTATACTGGAAAAAATTTCCATGATTAACTGAATAAATTTTTCCTGATTCAGGACATTTAATATCAGGATGACTCAAGGTGAATTCGCCGATGGAAGGATCGAGTGTAAAGCCATTTACGCCACGCCTTGTTGCGTAAACAAGCATTGTACTGGAACCATAGATCACATAGCCCGCAGCAACCATATTAATACCCTGCTGCAAAAAATCCTCGACGCGACATGGTTCACCTTTTTTTGTTAGCCTGCGAAAAACAGCAAAGATGGTCCCGATTGAAACATTCACATCAATATTAGCGCTGCCATCCAACGGGTCATACATGCATACGTACTTTGAATTATTGCTCACTTCATCATCAAACACGATTATATCGTCGAGTTCTTCACTTGCAATCCCGGCACAGCTGATCCCATGTTTCAATACACCGGTGAATTGATCATTGGCAAACACATCAAGCTTCTTTACCTCTTCACCCTGCACATTTACTGACCCAGCATCTCCAAGTATATCAACCAGCCCTGCCTTATTCACCTCTACATTAACTCTCTTTGCAGCAAGGCCAACATCTCTTAAAAGGCTGCTTAATTCTCCGGTAGCACCCGGATAGTTCCTGTATTGTTGAATCGTAAACTCGTCTAAAGTGAGTACCTGCCTGTTTATGATCATAAGAAATATTAAGGTTAACAAAAGTAAGGGAATATGGGATTTTAGATTTCCGATTGCAGATTTTAGATTTATACCTGCCCCTGCAATTAAACCTGCTGCTTGGTTATCTTTGCCGACTAAACGAATCCCGATGGCTATCGGGACGTAATTCTAAAATCTTAAATAAATAATGCAGGTCTTCAAGTTTGGCGGTGCATCGGTAAATAGTGTGGAAAGAATTAAGAATGTTGGCGATATCCTTAAGCTATACCCCAATGAAAAAATTCTTGTTGTCATCTCTGCAATGGGTAAAACCACCAATGCGCTGGAAGCGGTAGTAAATGCTTTTTATGACAGGAAAAAAGAAGATGCTTTGCAATTATTTCAACAGGTAAAGCAACAGCATCTCAATACGGCCAAATTTCTCCTTATTAAGAATGCTATAGCTTGTGAAGAGCAATTAAATAATTTCTTCACCGAAATTGAATGGCTGTTGCATGATAAGCCGGTTAGAGATTATGATTATTATTATGACCAGGTTGTTTGTGTTGGTGAATTGCTTTCGACTTCTATCGTCAGTCATTATTTGAATGAGGTTGGAATAAAAAATACATGGGTAGATGTAAGAGATATTTTCAGAACCGATGACAATTTTCGTGATGCTGTTATTAATTGGGAATTTACAAATTCACAGGTTCAGCGATCTGTTGTTTCATTGTTTAATGACACCAATATTGTTCTAACCCAGGGGTTTATCGGTTCCACTGATGAAAACGAAAGCACAACGCTAGGAAGAGAAGGCAGTGATTACAGCGCCGCTGTTTTTGCCAACCTGTTAAACGCAAAAAATCAAACTATCTGGAAAGACGTGAATTGTGTAATGAATGCGGATCCCAAACAATTTCCCGAAGCATTGGAAATTCATGAATTGAATTATAATGAAGTGATAGAAATGGCATATTACGGGGCCCAGGTTATTCACCCGAAAACGATCAAGCCATTACAAAACAAAAACATTCCCCTTTATGTAAAATGTTTCTTAGACCCGTCCCTGCCGGGCACTGTTATACATAATAAAACATTGAAAGACTTACCGCCGATCATTGTTGTAAAGGAAAACCAGGTAATGATAGAGTTAAGCTCAAGAGATTTTTCCTTTGTAGAAGAAAAACCCATTGCCGAATTATTTC